>CAIRTT010000312.1 GCA_903881535.1 uncultured Armatimonadota bacterium | reverse complement strand
GGTGGATGCAGAAGGGAGCAGATCACCTGCGATTTGCTCACGGATAAATGCATCGTATGGTTTGTTCGCGTTGAAACTGTCAATGACGTAGTCGCGGTAGCGCCATGCCTCCGGATACGCGATGTTGGCATCTTTGCCGCTCGACTCGGCGTAGCGAGCGATGTCCAGCCAGTGACGTCCCCAGCGGCGGCCATATTCCTGGCTTGCAAGGTAGGTGTTTACTGCTTTGGTGATGTCCGCTTGGGTTGGTTTTTCAGGAAAAGCATCCAGCTCGGCTGCGGTTGGCATGATACCGGTGATGTCCATCGCGATACGGCGTAGGAGCAGCTTGCCACTTGCAGGTGTCGCGGGCTGTAGAGCGTGGCGCTTCTGGGCGACGGCGACAAAGTGATCGATCGGCAGGGATGCCCAGCCACCATTAGTTTCCGCCGGCACCGCTGGAAGCAAAGGTTTGCGGTATGCCCACTCCTTTTGTTCCTTGGTTTCCGGTGTCACAACCTGTTGCTGAGGACCGCGTGGGTCAAATGCGCCTTTGCTAATCCAGAGCTCAAGTGCTTGAAGCTGCGCATCGGTGAGCTTTTTGCCCGGCGGCATTTTCAATGTTGGGTGCAGATGTCTGACAACTTGCATCAACAAACTGTCCTTAGGCTTGCCGGGAACAACCAATGGACCTTTGCTGGCACCCGTTAGCATCTCAACCCGCGTGTCCATCGAGAGGCCACCCTGTACAGCACCCGCCTTACGCGAATGACAAGGCAAACATTCCTTGGTTAGCACTGGGCGAATTTTTGCTTCAAAGAATGCAGCATCGGCATTCGGAGTAGCCTTGGCTGGTGCTTTGGGAGGCGTTTGCACGGCAAGCCCTGCGCACGCGATGATGCTGCATCCAGCAATCAACGCTGTAAACCGTGTTTTCATCATCCGCTATGGTCTCCTCTTTGCCCGTTGGCCAATTAGACCGTTAAGCCACACGGGAAGGTTCAGTTCTTCCAGAGTGCTACTTTCCACATGTGTATCTTTGGCAGTTTAGATGGCTGTTTTTGTTAAGAATCTGATCTTCTCGTAAAGACCATCCCAACTTGGTACAGGACTTGCAATGTCCCCCGACATTAGCAGAGTTTCAGCGAGGACAATGATGCAAGGTCAAACGACTATCCAAGAAAAACATACAATTGCAACCATCTGGCAACCAATCTGTGCCATCGGTGGCGCAGTCATCCTTGGTATCGTTTTGCCGATGATCAAGGGGTGTCAAGAACGTACTCTGATGAGCCAGCAAAAGCCAGTGGCACCGTCAGTAACGCTAACCGATGATGCGGCTGAAGTGGCATCCACCAAGCGCTAACTCGCTATGGCTGATGGAGCGTAAACTTGCCGAGCCCGACGGGTAAACGGCATGTTTTGCCATTTAAGGTTGCAATGATGGTGATCGGCTTGCTTGTGTCCAGCGTTGCTATCCAGCGGTTCTCTATGATGCTTACAGGGGCCAAACGCCCTCTGGTTTCAAGCTGAACTGTTGTCCCTGGGGTTGCTTCACCAGTAATGCTTTTCGCTGTAATGGCGATGACTTCGACGAACGGCTCACTCTTCATTATCGAGCGGTGGTAGGCCGTCATCGCATCGATTTCGCGTTGCGAAACCGTAAGCCCACCCTGCGCGATGCACATTTCCCAGACCATTTTTCGTAGCTGGGCAGCCGTTTTGCCTTTCCCAAGCTCTGATCCGTAGAAGGACCCGCCGGGACCGTGGCAGCGCACGCATGCTTTGTCGTAGAGGCTAATCGCGCCGCGTAGCGGCAGGACTTCCATCTGTGCCACTGCAGTTTGTGCCCCTTGTGTGGGATGGCTAAGCAGTGAGAGAGCGAGCGCCGCACAGGGAAGTCCCCATGCGGCGCTCAGGAGGCTACTTCTTTGCACCCGTGTAGCTGATTCGGTACACAACGCCAGCTGCATCGTCAGCGAACAGGATGGAGCCATCCGGAGCTTCCGTACAGTCGAGTGGACGACCAAGCGGCTTGTTATCCTTATCGAGGCACTTGACGATTGGGAGCAACCCATAAGGCTTTCCGGTTTCCTTGTCAAAGAGGAGACGGTCAACCGAGTAACCCGCACGCAGAGTGGTTCCGCCGGCGTTGCCATGGTGCGCAATAAAGGCATCGGCGTAGTGGTCTGCCGGGAAGTGCGTTTTCTTTGCCACGAAGCAGAAGGAG
>CAIRTT010000311.1 GCA_903881535.1 uncultured Armatimonadota bacterium | reverse complement strand
TTGACCCTCTTAACGGGGGAATGCTCCTTGTCATTACAGGTGTTGGAGCGCTGATTCACATCTACAGCGCAAGCTATATGCATGGAGACAAGGGCTACTCACGCTACTTCGCCTACTTGAATCTGTTCGTGTTCTTTATGGCCGTACTCGTGATGGCTGGCAACTTGCCACTCCTCTTCGTAGGCTGGGAGGGTGTGGGACTGGCTTCTTACCTCCTGATCGGCTTTTGGCAAGAGAAATGGTCTGCAACACAAGCGGCAAAGAAGGCGTTTATCGTCAACCGCATTGGTGATGTCGCATTATTGATTGCAATGTTTATGCTGTACAGGGAGTTCAAGACACTCAACCTGTACGGAGACACTGGAATCCTCACACAGCTGACCGCGTCATCTTCATTCCATGTTGAGACGGGAGTTGCGACGGCGATTGCATTGCTGCTCTTTGGTGGTGCTGCTGGCAAAAGTGCGCAGCTTCCGCTGTTTGTATGGCTTCCGGATGCGATGGAAGGTCCTACACCGGTTTCTGCACTGATCCACGCCGCTACGATGGTAACTGCTGGCATCTACCTTGTTTGTAGGTTTCATCTCCTCTTCGAGATGTCGCCGCTTGCAATGCAGGTTGTTGCATGGACCGGTGGACTGACCGCATTAGTCGCAGCATGTGCTGGAGTGGCTCAGTGGGACATCAAGAAGGTGCTAGCATACTCCACAGTGTCTCAGCTGGGATTGATGTTCGTAGCGTGTGGCTGTGGTGCATTCACTGCAGCTATGTTCCATGTAACGACGCACGCATTCTTCAAGGCGCTTTTGTTCCTTGGTGCTGGTGCTGTCATTCATGCCCTCCACGGCGAGCAGGACATGCGCAAGATGGGCGGACTTGCATCGAAGATAAAATCAACGCACTTGTTAGTTCTCATCGGTACTATCGCTATCGCTGGAATTCCACCGCTTGCTGGATTCTGGTCAAAGGATGAAATCCTCCTGGCCGCATTTGATCATAACCGTCCAGTTTATGGATTAGCGGCTGCGACTAGCGCACTCACCGCGTTCTACATGTGGCGAATGTACATGCTGACATTCCAAGGTTCCAGCCGGGTGGATGAACATACTGCGCATCACTTACACCACCCAGACACCCGTATCGTATTGCCGTTGGCAATCCTGGGGATTCTTAGTGTTGTTGCGGGATTCATGAATGCTCCTGCCGTAGGTTTACACTTCTACTCCGATTGGTTGGCGCCTGTTATCCCTTCGCCAGAACACTCCCACAACAGTGGCTTAGTGATGGGGATCAGCGTTGTTGTTGCGTTGGTGGCATCCGCCGTGTCAGTCGCGAAGTACAAAAGCTTTACAGTCGGAACCGGTGCAAAATCAAGCTCAGTGTTTGCGTTCTTCGCTTCGGCGCTTCGCTTCGATGAGCTGTATGCAGCCATCATAGTAAAGCCGCTCGCTGCTGCCGCAACCTGGTCCAACATGTCGGTAGAGCGTAATGGTGCTAGGGGATTGCTGCGGATGGGCCAGTCAAGCGTGGACAGTGTTGGCAAGTCGGTCAGACGCTGGCAAAGCGGAATTGTGGGTGACTATATCCTTAGCATGGCTATCTGCTTGATTGTCATTGTTTCTGTGGTCCTAATTGCCGGTACCAGAGGAGGCAACTAATATGAATGAACTTATTCTGGTGATTGTTGCGTTGCCCCTGATTGCAGCAGTTCTAGCGAGCCTTGTACAAGAAAAATCGGCTAAGTCCATTGCTATTCTCGGAAGTGCAATCGCATGTCTGGTTTCTATATTTGGAATTACGACGGGCGGCACTATCGACAGAGGCTTTCACCATGTCTTTAATGCTCCTTGGTTACCAAAGCTTGGGTTGATGTTCAGCTTTGGACTCGACGGGATGTCATCCCTTTTGGTCCTGCTGACCACGTTCCTAACGGTTATTGCGGTCATTGTAATCCCTGCACCAAAGAGTGCTGTACGAGCCTATTACCTGTCCATCCTTGTCGCCGGGGCTTTGACTAACGTCGCGTTCGCTTCACTGAATATCCTGTTGTTCTACATCGCCTTCGAAGCGGCACTGATTCCTGTTTTGATGTCAATCGGAATGTTTGGTGGTGGAGACCGTAGCAAGGCTGCAATCCAGTTTTTCGTATTCACCGTCATCGGTTCGCTCCTCCTCCTTAGCGCGATCATAGGGTTGAGAATCGCTACCGGGACATTTGATTACCTTACGCTCAAAGACTTGGTGGCAGCTGGCGTGGTTGACCCATCGTTGCTGCGCTGGTTTGCAATAGCATCGTTTATTGCTTTCGCGACCAAGGCGGCTGTTGTGCCACTGCACGCTTGGCTTGGCCGTGCGTACATCAATACACCTACGGGAATGCTCCTGTTGCTGTCCGGTGCGATGGCAAAGCTAGGTGTTTACGGTCTAATTCGTTTTACACTACCGCTTGGTGGAGAGTTTGCAGAAAGCCTCGTTCCGCTTATCGTGACGCTCGGTGCCGTGTCCGTGATTTATGGGGCATTTGTTGCAGCTGCACAAACGGATATCAAGGCAGTTATCGCGTTCTCATCAATTAGTCATATGGGCTACATCGTCATTGGGGCCGTTGTAGGTGATGATGCTGCTCGGTCTGGCAGTGTTTTGCAGATGCTAAACCATGGAATCACGACGGGCGCATTGTTCATCTGTTGCGATTTCATCTCAAGGTACAGAGGCAGTCGTCAAGTGACCGCACTTGGTGGAATTTGGTCCGACTCGCCATTGTTCAGCCGGTTGCTCCTTTTGTTTACGTTCTCATCTGTAGCGCTCCCGCTAACCAATGGGTTTGTGGGTGAGTTCCTTATCCTTCTTGGAGCATTCCATAAGTTTCCGTACCAGACTGCAATCGCATCTGCCGGTGCTGTCGGTTCTGCCGTGTACATGCTTTGGATGATTCAGCGGAGCATTTACGGCGGCTCAAAATCCGAGGGATCTAAAGTGATATCGCTTGGAGTATCAGAGCGAAGTGTGCTGTTGGCGCTGGCACTGATGATAATTGGAATCGGTGTAGCCCCGTCTCCATTGCTGGCGATTGCGTCAGACAATGGACACAAGGTTGGCGCTGCCATGCAGCCGGAGGTCAAGTAAGTGAATTTTAGTGATATTCATGCTGCAGGCGCTCCGATACTGATGGCCGTTGGGGGCTGCGTCGTCCTCCTTACTGATCTTGCGTCGAAGCGCTCGGCCACCAGGAAGTTTGGTACATTTCTAGCCATACTGTTTTGTGTTGCGGCGATGGTCTGTAGCTACACTCTGGCTGGCCAGCTGCGTACAGCATTCTCAAATGGAATAGCCGTCGAAGGCCTCGTCGTCACGATGCAAATCCTTCTTGCCGCGATTGCAGCAGTGACGATCGTCGCGTCATCGGAAATTTTACAATCATTTCATTTACCGAAGGGTGAGTACCGCGCTCTGATCATGCTCGCTTCGGCAGGTGCTATGGTCTTGGTCCAAAGTCTTGACTTGGTAAATGCTTTTGTTGGTATTGAGATTATGTCGGTTGCGTTCTATGTCCTCGCCGGCTACCGACGTGCACAGGCTGCATCGGAAGAAGCGGGTGCCAAATACTTCTTGATGGGTGCATTCGTGAGTGCAATCCTACTGTTCGGTATCGCATTGATCTATGGCAGTGTCGGTTTGGCGATGAAAGCGAATGGGCTTGAGCTGCCTCAAGGGTATTCCTTCACGAATATTGTTACAATTTCGAAAGCCATTCATGACGTTCCAGGCTTTGGGACAAGCCCATTGTTTCTGCTTGGCGCGGTGATGCTTGTCGGTTCACTGATGTTTAAAGCGGGTGTTGCGCCATTCCACATGGTTGCTCCGGATGTGTACCAGGGCGCGCCTGCTCCGATTGCTGGTTTTCTAGCGACGACAAGTAAAGTTGCTGCATTTACAATCCTGATGCGGTTCTTTACCATAATGGCTGGCGCTGATACAGGTGCGGCATTCAAGGTTATTGTGATCGGTTTCGCGTTGCTGTCTATCATTGTTGGTAACACGGGTGCTGCGAATCAGAAGAGTATCAAACGTCTGTTTGGATATTCATCCGTTGCCCATGCTGGATACATCGTCCTAGGATTGTTGGCATCACTGGGAGCTGAGTCTCAGGCCGCTGCGATTACTGCGGTTACCTTCTATATCGTGGCTTACGCAATCACAACCATAGGAAGCTTTGCTGTTGTGGCATGGCTTGGCAAAGATGGCGAAGATGCTGATGCCATTAGTGCGTACCGTGGTCTTGGAAAGCGGAACCTTGGTGCAGCAGTAACCCTTGGAATATTCTTATTGTCCCTCTCCGGAATACCATTGACAGTTGGCTTCCTGAGCAAACTAGGTGTCTTTATGGCACTGCTTAGCTCTGGTGGTACATGGATCGCCGTTGTGGCGCTAATCGGAAGTGCAATCGGTTTGTACGCTTACCTACGCGTTATAAGTGAGATGTTCTTTTACGATTCATCGCAACAAGAGACAGCCTCAAGTGATGGTGCGAGCAAGCTAGTTGCAGTATCTGCGGCAACGTTGGTCATTGTGATGGGCGTATTTCCAAGTCAGGCACTGCTTCCATCCTTTGAAGCATCCGTAGCTGCCCCGCCGGTTTCAGGAGATGAAGTGAAATGATTATCGGCGTCCCGCGTGAAATAAAGGTTGATGAAAACCGTGTCGGCTTGGTTCCGGCAGGAGTTGAAGCACTCGTTTCTTCGGGACACCGCGTCATCGTTGAGTCCAATTGCGCTGCAGGTATTGGTCTCGGGAATGATCAGTACGTAGCAGCTGGCGCAGAGATTGCGGAGTTGGCATCGGATGTCTGGGCGGCCGCAGAAATGATTGTTAAGGTTAAAGAGCCGCTGGCGGTGGAGTACCCCTTACTGCGCGATGGCCAAATTGTCTTCACGTACTTCCACTTTGCTGCCGTTCCAAGCCTCGTTGATGCATGCAGAACATCCGGAGCAATCTGTATTGCCTATGAGACAGTCCAGTCTCCCGATGGTCAGCTTCCGTTGTTGGCGCCAATGAGTGAAGTTGCTGGTCGGATGGCAGTACAAGAGGGGGCGAAGTACCTTGAGAAGGCAATGGGTGGTCGTGGAATCCTTCTTGGTGGTGTTCCTGGAGTCGCACCTGCAAATGTGGCTATTATTGGCGGTGGAATGGTTGGGACAGAGGCCGCGAAGGTCGCTGCAGGTATGGGGGCCAATGTAACCGTTCTGGATGTATCTTTGCAGAGGCTGCGATACTTGAATGATGTCATGCCACGCAATGTAACTACATTGTTTGCGAACAGCGGAACGATTCGAGAATCCGTGGTTGCTGCTGACCTTCTAATCGGTGCTGTGCTTATTCGTGGAGCGAAAGCTCCAACATTGGTATCCAAAACCTTGGTTGCAGCAATGAAGCCAGGGGCTGTGATAGTGGATGTAGCAGTGGATCAAGGGGGATGCGTGGAGACGATTCATCCGACCACACATCGGGACCCTGTTTACTTTGTGGATGGTGTACTGCACTATGGCGTAGCCAACATGCCTGGTGCGGTTCCAGTTACGTCGACATTTGCCCTGACAAATGCCACCCAGCCATATGTGTCAAGGCTGGCATCTTTGGGGTGGAGAGTCGCAGTGCAAAGTGATTCCAGTCTAAGGCATGGCTTGGTTTTTGCGCACGGTGATTGTTACTCTATCGAGGTGTCTGAGCAATTTTCACTTGACCTGAAAATCTTGCTTTAGTTCTGTCGCTTCAGTTCAGGTACAGTAGAGCCATGAAGCGCGCATTTACCTTGATTGAGCTACTCGTGGTAATTGGGATAATTGCTGTCCTAGCGGCAATCCTTTTTCCAGTGTTCGCTACTGCTCGCGGTAAAGCGCGACAGACCGTTTGTACTAGTAACCTAAGACAAATCGGACTCGGGCTCCAAATGTATGCACAGGACTACGATGGAATGGTTCCATTTGCCAAAGATGCATCCGATGCATACGTTCCACAGATCTGGTCCTTCAATCCCGCATGTAAGGCGCTGCTCGACATAATGCCTTTCCTTCATCCTAGCCCTAATCCAGCGCAGGTAGGCACAACCCTTTCAGGTGGAATGGATGCGTACATCAACTCGACGGACATCTGGAGGTGTCCAGGAGATGCTGGCTTTGATGTTCTTGATAACAACTATTCTTGTGATGGCCCGTGTCCGCTTCCTGCCCGCCCAACGATGTTTAAAAAATATGGTGCATCGTATTTGTTTCGGACTGAACTCGCATTTCGAAGAGCCAATATTGATTCCCTTGAAGGCTATGATTTAGAATCGCAAAGTGCAGTCGGACCGGCAGGTGTCAACTTCTTGTTTGATGGGAATGGTTCATGGCACGGGAGTAGCCTTGCCATTGGGAGATCGGGTCTAAGATATAACGTGCTTTATCTAGATGGCCATGCGAAATCGGCATCCTACGATCAATATCAACGGGCATGGGCGACGGATCTTGGACCGGTTGGCTCATCCATTTGCACTGAATAACGCCTGATGCTGATTCATGCAGGTGTTCTCATTGGTGCAGATGGAAAGCTGCAGAATGATGTAACAATTTCCGTCGTCGATGGCAAAATCGATGACATCATGCCCAACTCACCGAAAAGTAGGTATGCTTCGTACGCGGTGGTGACGCCGATGTTCCACAATGGACACAGCCATTGTGAATATCAAGCTCTGAAGTCTGTCCTTCCTAGCTCAGAATTTTTCCCATGGGTACGTGATGTTGTCCGGTTAAAGCTACGTCTTCCTTCAAAGTTTTGGCTCTATAGCACCCTTTTGGGTGTCACAAAGCTCCTTCGAATGGGCTACTCATCGACAAGCGATTGTTGCGATTCCGGGTTCGCGCCAGCGTTTATGTCCGCTCTTGGTATGGACGGCGTCTGCTACCGTGAGGTGAATGGTCTTTCTGAAGAGTTTGATGGTCCGCGATGCAAAGCAATCATGAATACTGTGCTGACCTCGCGCCTAGCTACGACAATGGGTATCGCTCCGCATGCGATTTATAGTACATGTGACAACATCCTTGAGACTGTAGCAAAACAGAGCCAGAATGTGCCTGTTTGCATACATGTGGATGAGAGTCCAGAGGAAGAGCAATTTTGTCGCTTCGCGGATGGACCATTTGCCGAAATGTATGAGCGACGTGGAATTGTTCGTCCATCACCACATTCCAGTTCTCTTCAATTTCTTGATGCTTTAGGGCTTGTGACTGCTAGTACATTACTGGTTCATGGCTGTACATGGGATCAAGATGACGTCGCAATCGTGAAGGCAAAGAATGCCTCTGTAGCCATTTGTCCTGAGAGTAATCGCTTCTTACACTGTGGCTATCCACCCGTTGAGTCGTTTTATGATCAGGATGTTCATATGGTGATAGGGACGGATTCAGCACTTAGCTGCCATTCGATGTCACCAATGCATCAAATGAGGCTCCTAATGGAGACAAACCCCAGTGA
>CAIRTT010000310.1 GCA_903881535.1 uncultured Armatimonadota bacterium | reverse complement strand
CGTCAATGGCTACGGACCGACCGAGTGTTCGGTGACCGCAACGCGTGCCGAGATTTTGCCGGGCGTACCCGTTGTGATTGGAAAGCCTGTCAGTAACCTCGAGGCATTCATTTTGGATGACTCGCTTCAGCCTGTACAGCTTGGTGATGCGGGAGAGCTCTGCATCGCAGGTCCCGGACTTGCGCTTGGGTACCGAAACCGCCCCGAGCTGACATCCGAGAAGTTTGTAACGCTGCCGGAGATGGGCCGTGTCTACCGGACGGGCGACCTCGCACGCATTTTGCCAAGTGGCGATATTGACTGCATGGGTCGCATCGATGCCCAAATCAAACTGCGTGGCTACCGAATAGAGCTCGAGGCAATCGAGGCTGAGCTCGTTCGCATCCCAGGCATTCTCGAAGCCGCTTGCCGCGTGCAGGGGAGCGGTGGCCGGGAAGAGCTGGCGGCGTGGGTTGTGTCTGCGGTTGCTGACATCGACTTTGCGGACATCCGCGACCAGCTCACAGAACGCCTGCCGTTTTACATGGTCCCAAGCTGCTACGGTAGCATCGATGCGCTTCCGCGGACGGTTGGCGGCAAGGTCAAGCGGGATGCGCTTCCTGAGCACGCACCAGCGCTTGGGGATGACGGTCCGGTGGTTGGGCCCGAAACAGACTTAGAACGACGACTTGTGGATGCCGCTGCCATCGTTCTCGATATCCCCGTCGCAACGATTTCTGTGGATGCCGACTTTTTCCTCGGGCTTGGAGGAACATCGTTGCTTGCGGCCAAATGGGTATCCCGCCTTCGGATGGCTGAGCTGACTGCTGGCGTGACAGTCCGCGACATTTACGAAGCGCGTACGATTCGTGAGATCGCCACGCGGATTACACCGTCTGAGGTGGAAAGCAAACTAGCCGAGCCCAGCGATACGCTTGACACACCACAAAAGCAATTCCCACTGTTAATTTCACTTCTTCAGGGAGTGGTTCTACTTTCCGAGCTGGTTTTCGCCGCGCTTGGCGCTGCCTGGTTTGCATCCCTTGCCCTTCCCGCAGCCAAGCTACCCCCGGCAGTGCTCGTGATTGGAATTCCACTCTTTGGTCTTGCATCCACAATTCTCTGGGCAGCCGCATTTGTGCTTCGGGCAGTTGTTATCAAATGGCTGGTCATCGGTCGCTACACCGCTGGTGATACAGGCATTTGGACGCTTGCTGGGTTTCGATTCTGGCTGGTGATGCATACTGTCCGGCAAATCCCCTGGGGGCTGGTAGAGGGTACGTGCATCGTCAATGTCATTTTGCGGATGCTCGGTGCGCGTATCGGCAAGGGTGTCCATTTTCACCGTGGAAGCCTTCCCATTCTGGGTGGCTGGGACTTGCTCACAATAGGGGATGATGCGGTCATCGGCCAGGATGCTGCACTCGAGGTGCTGGACCTCCAGCGGAGTTGCTATGTGATTGGCGATATCACGCTTGGGAGTGGGGCAAGTGTAGGAACGCGCGCGGTCATCGATGGCGGGGCAACGCTTGGTGAATACTCGTACGTCGCGCCACTGTCAGTTGTAGCTGCAGATACCGAGGGGACACCGCAGCGGACCTTTCAGGGAATTCCAGCCATGGATGCTGGTCCATCTCCTGGTTTGCCATTATTAAGTGGTGGCCAAGCGCTTTCCGAAGCCGGCTATGCATGTCTCAAAATAGCTACATCAACGGCAATCGGGACAATAGAAACCGCCGCTGGCATCATCAGTATTTGGCTTTGCAGCCGCTTGCTGGGTATCAACCTTGTTGCCCTGCTCGACAGTCAAAAGCCTGACCAGCTTGTGGCCACAGCACTTTGTGCGGGTCTCGCTGCGGTCGCAACGCTGCCGTTGATATTGCTCTTTGAAGGGCTCCTTGCAAGGTTTCTAGGGGCAATCCCGGAAGGCAGCTACCCCCTTCGAAGTATTGCCTTTCTCCGCATCTGGCTGACATCCGGACTCGTCAACTCCGCAAACCGCTGGCTGAGCGGCAGCCTGTTCTGGCCGTTGTGGCTGCGTCTCGCCGGGATGCGAATCGGTCGCAGCTGCGAGATCAGTACGCTGGTGGATTTGGTGCCGCAGATGGTGACATTTGATGCACTAACCTTCTGCGCGGATGGCATTTACATGGGCACGCCACTCCTTCTTTCCGGGAGTGTGACGATTGGTCCAGTCCATATCCGGGAGGATAGCTTCTTTGGAAACCATGCGGTGGTGCTGCCGGGGACGGATCTTCCCCCCGATGTCCTTTTTGGTGTCTGCACCGTTGTCGAGCCGGAAAAGGTCACCGCGGGGTCATCTTGGTTTGGTATCCCCGGCTTCAACCTTCCGCGGCGTGAAATTTTGGATATTGATGCATCCTTGACGTACGAACCGGATGCGCTTCGCTACACAACCCGCCTCTTTTGGGAGCTGCTACGATTTACGGTCCCTGCGATTCCCGCTGGTATCTCGGCGCTATGGCTGGGGACTGTGGTCCGCGCGGACATCCAAGGGGTGCTGATCGCCGGCATCGGTGTCCCCACCGCCCTCGCGGGCATCGTGCTTTTGCTGAAATGGCTTCTCCTTGGCAAGGTCAAACCCGGCATTCATCCGCTTTGGTCCTGCTGGTGCAGCCGCTGGGACTTTTTGTATGTCCTTTGGACCGAGTGGGCACTGCCGGCGCTGTTGCCACTTGAAGGCACGCTTTGGCTGAATGTTTATCTTCGCATGATGGGGATGAAAATCGGGAAGCGTGTTGCACTCTCGGGAGGCTTCTCGCAGGTTGTGGATCCAGACATGATTTCGATCGCCGATGATGCAACCGTCTCGGCCATTTTTCAGGCCCACACCTTCGAGGATAGGGTGCTCAAAATCGATAAGGTCACCATTAGTCCGGGAGCCACTCTCGGCCACGGAACCGTTCCCCTCTACGGTGCGCTTGTCGGTGCCGGCACGCATGTCACAACCAATAGCGTCATCATGAAAGAGGAGACCCTCCTCCCACATAAGACCTACACGGGCGCGCCCTGCCGCGCTGTCGGGCTATCCCGTGGACGCAACTAAACCCGCCGGACGCGTCGGCGCCTTAGATGCGGCACGGGGCATCGCTATCCTGATGATGGCCTATGTCCACATGGTGCCATCGGGTGGCGGGACGTTTGCTGCAAAGGTGACGTTGGCGCTGGAAGGCAAGGCGGCGGTGTTGTTTTTCATCCTCGCCGGGATGACGTGGGCTCGCATGTCTTCCGACAAGCCAGCTGCGATTTATCGCCGGGCGGGGTTGTACTGCGTCATCGGGATTTTGATGCACATAACGGTTTGGAACACCGAAGTCCTGCTGCCGTTGGGGCTGTGCCTTGCGTTGTTTCAGGCGGTTCGGGGAAAACCACGCATCGGGGATATGCTGGCGATCATCGGAATTGCAGCCACGCTTTTTGTTCCACTGATGTTCAATGGCGACACGGCCATCGATTTTCTCGAGCAGCCACGCGAGCTCCTAAAGCCCGGCGGTGTCATCCGCGCCGCCACGTTTGTTCTCTTTACGTCCAGCTATCCCATCGTCCCTTGGTGGAGTCTGGTCTGGTTTGGTTGCCGGCTCAGCCGAATGGAGGCCATGTTTGCGAGGCCATTTTCGCTCGTGGCTGTTGGGTGTGGAACTGCGGCGATAGGGGGATTGGGTGTGCTTTTGGCTGGCGTCGTCCCCGCCGCCATACGCCCGCTCACGGAAAT
>CAIRTT010000309.1 GCA_903881535.1 uncultured Armatimonadota bacterium | reverse complement strand
CAAGTTTTGCATTGTCGCGGACTACCGTGACGTTTTCTGTCATCACAATGCCAAGCTCGGACCAAATCGCAAACGGGTTTTCACCACCATCCATCGTGCGTAGGGTTTCATATTCTGCTGTACGGCTTGCCAAAGCTGTAGCAAACGCCGGATTAGACTTCTCGCTCCGTATTTCCTGACCATCTGCATATTTGCAAACAGCGGGTCCAGCAATCGCGCCACTCGTGAGAGTTGAGAGAAGCGAGTTTGCTCCGAGGCGGTTCGCACCATGGTATTGATAATCGCACTCTCCAACGGCGAACAATCCTGGGATGTTCGTCATGTGGTAAGGAACGTTTTCCGGATCAAGTCCGTTGTTTACCCAAAGGCCACCCATTGAGTAGTGGACTGCAGGGAAAATACGCATCGGGACATCACGCGGGTCATCACCGACAAATTTCTCATAAATCTCTAGGACACCGCGCAGCTTGAGGTCAAGTTGCCTACGGTCGATGTGGGTTACATCGAGATAGACCTGGTTCTCACCGAAGACACCCATGCGTTGATTTACACAAAGGTCGAAGATCTCGCGGGTCGCGATATCGCGTGGGACAAGGTTTCCGTATTTTGGATACTTCTCTTCTAGGAAGTAGAAGCGCTCATTTTCAGGAATGTCTTGACCTTGGCGCTTGTCATCAGCCTTCTTTGGAACCCAGACACGCCCACCTTCACCACGAACGGATTCGGAGATCAGGCGGAGTTTGTCATCACCAGGCACAGCCGTCGGGTGAACCTGAACAAACTCACCGTTTGCATAGTGCGCGCCTTGTTTGAAGACAGCGCCGGCTGCAGTACCCGTGTTGATAGTCGAGTTGGTTGATTTACCGAAGACAATTCCGGGTCCACCAGTCGCAAGGACAACGGCATCGCCGGCAAACGACTCGATTTGCATCGAGTGGAGATCCTGCGCAACGATTCCAAGGCAGCGTCCATCTTCAGCGTCGCCTTCGCGGACGATTCCAAGAAACTCCCAGAATTCAAACTTGCGAATTTTTCCGGCGACTTCCCAGCGTCGAACCTGTTCATCGAGTGCGTAGAGGAGCTGTTGTCCAGTTGTAGCACCTGCATAGGCCGTACGGTGATGTAGGGTGCCACCGAAGCGTCGGAAGTCAAGCAAGCCTTCTGGTGTTCGGTTGAACATTACTCCCATGCGATCAAGGAGGTTGATGATCCCAGGTGCGGCATCGCACATTGTTTTGATGAGTGTCTGGTTTGCGAGGAAGTCTCCGCCGTAGCAGGTGTCATCGAGGTGTATGGCGGGAGAGTCGCCTTCGCCTTTGGTGTTCACCGCACCGTTGATGCCACCTTGTGCACAAACGGAGTGGGATCGCTTTACTGGGACGAGAGAAAACATGTCCACGGTTCCACCGGCTTCAGCAACCTTGACTGCGGTCATCAGACCTGCCAAGCCGCCGCCGACAACAATCGCATGTGTTTTTGTAGGAGCTGCCATGATTAGTCCTTATCTGCCTTTGATTGTCCCGGTTGAGGCGCTACCGGTGTAGCTGGCTCTTCCATCCGACCGTTCAAGTTGACGAGGGTCCTTACGAAGTCTTCGCGGTCCTTATACTTTGCTGCATCGACTTGACCCTTCGATGCGAAGTTAACGGCGATGAGGATTCCAAGGAGTGCCATGCCTCCTCCAAGAGTCCAGCCTATTATCGCGGATGCCTTTTGAGCTCCTGCGCCAATAGCAAGTCCCCACCGGATTGAGAAGTTGAACAAGCCGTTGCCTAGGTGCAGACAAGCGGAGGTAATCCCTACGATGTAAAAAATAAGATACGGCACGTTTGCAAAACGCCACGCCATGGCTCTATAGCTGATGGACTGGAATCCGAGCTCTGTACTGCCAACGCCACCGATTGCTTCGTAGTAGTACTTGAGGGCTGTTGTGTCGTAGACGTGGAAAGCTAGGTAAACAATCGCGATAACACCCGTCCAGCGTTGCATCACGTACAACCAGTTGCGCTCGTAACCGTAGTGTGCAACATTCCCGCCAGGACCAGGCATCTCTGCGATGATCATCAATCCATAAATCGCGTGAAAAAGAATCGGGAGAAAAATGACGCCAGCCTCAAGGAGGAGGATAAAGGGTGCATACCCAATGGCTCTAACGGCAGTGTCGAACTCAACTGCTCCACGCAAGCTATATGCATTGGCCGTGAAGTGGAATATGAGGAACATGCCAATCGGTAGCACGCCCGTCAAGCTATGAAGCTTGTGTAGCAGATAGGAATCCTTGAACAGTCGCTTGCTGCCAGGCTGCCCTTTTGAGATTTCGCTTGTAGCCATAAACTCTCCTTATTGTCATGACACACCTTTGCGCATGCCCAGAAACAACATACCTATAATACGAAAAATCACTTCCGTAAGTAAATAGCAATTTCTGAATAGTGGTTATAATTTGCAGTTATGGACTTTGGACTTATAGATGTAAAAGATTGCGCGATTCTTTGTGGTCTACGCAGATTCGGCAGTATTTCACAGGTGGCCAGCCACATAGGCGTTTCTCAGCCTGCCATCAGTCAGCGCATTACTGCGTTGGAGACGCGTCTAGGTTTCAGAATCCTTGACAGGCGACCGGGTAGATCCGGACAACAGTTAAACGCGCATGGCATCGTGCTCGAGGATGCGGCCCGTCGTATTCTTGCCATTTTGGATGAGCTACCGGGCGCTTTATATGGAGCATCTTCGGATCTTGTTGGACGGCTCCATGTTTCCACGGTGTATTCATTAGGGCTACACAGTTTGGCCGAGCCGATTCGGAGATTTCTGAATGAAGCTCCTAGTGTCGAATTTGATATCGAGTACATGCGAACTGACCGGGTTTACGAGAGTGTGCTCTCTGGAGAATCCGATGTTGGCATTGTCGCGTGCCCCAAAGAAGTAAAAGGGATTCGCGTAATCAACTGGGTTAATGAGCCATTGGTCCCGGTGATGGCTCCGAGTTTCTCGTTGCCGCCAATCGAAGGGGATTATTCAGTATCAGTTTTACAGGGAATACCATTCATTGCATTTGCAGATGGAATCCCAACGCGCCTTCTAATTGAACGGAGCCTTCAGCGTCTGGGTGTCAAGTTGGATGTGCGCAAGAGCTATGACAACATTGAAACGTTGAAGCGAACTGTTGAACTTGGCTTTGGAGTGAGTATCCTCCCTCGCCAGACCGTCTTGAATGAGCTGATAGATGGGACGCTCAGGGAGATGCCTATATCCGGCTTTGCCATAAGACGTAGCTGTGGCATTTTGTTACTAGAAAACAAAACAGTTGGACGGGCGACGCAGAAGTGGTTGGATCTATTATTAGAGACAGGGGGATAGGCAATCGTCGGCCAGGTTCGCAGCTGATTGGACACCAATCATCAAACATGTAACGTCACGTCCCATATAACTCGATCATGCCAAGATCGAAAGTCAAATTCGCCGCCTACCTTGTGCACAGAGGCCAGCCATCATCACCGAGCTGGCCACCGTAAGCAACAACAAATCGACGGAACCAGCCTAGCAATGCGATGCGGGATGGAATGTGGAATGGGCGTGCCTCAAGGCGTACCCAAGTAAGCTTTACGAAACAAGTAAGCAAAGCGTCCGCCGGCATAGGCACGACCGTGGAACATCCATGCCGCAAGCGCATTCATAATTCGTAAATCGAGAACTCCAAAACGTATGGCAGGTGCAGTGACAATCCACAAATCCGTCCCAGCTGCAAACCACAGTGACCCTTCCCAACACAGAGCCCAGGTATCCAAACATCCAAACACAACCGCCCAACGACGACAGAAAAGCCCCAAATCCCGCCAAAACAACCAAACTACAACTCAACGGTCAAATGCACCTGAAATACCCAACATTCTTACTAGTTCTCCTTGCTTTCATGCTCTTGTGGCTGTATTCTTCTCCTTGCGTCCGATGCCCAAGTGCCTCGGATGCGGATTGAAGCTTAGCCTTCTAGCAGTTTTTTACATACAAGATAGTGTGCATCCATTGTCAGAATCCACGTTCTTTGAGGATCAATGATGGTGGTT
>CAIRTT010000308.1 GCA_903881535.1 uncultured Armatimonadota bacterium | reverse complement strand
GGTTCCGACTCCTGCGTCGTGCCGTAGAAGTCGACAAAGAAGGGAATGGGCTGGCTCCACGCGGTGACCATTGGGATGGAAATCGATGTGATTCCCGGAACAGCAAGCTCGGGCATCATCACAGAGATTGGAGTCAGTGGTGCATTCGGGCCATCGATGCGGACATTTAGCGCCTTCCCTGGCTGTCCGCTGCGGGGAAAGACACCGGTCGCCGATGGATTTTTGTGAGCGGTGACGCGGTAGTGGAAGTCGCCGCCGCCTTTGTAGCGTGCATCCCGGAGTGTGACAAAGTAAGTCCCGGATTCGCGTGCAGTGAAGACGGTTCGTGGGTCGGCGTTCGCGAGGGTGTCTTGGAATGCGACTTCGCGACCGGTGGCATTCGTGATGCGGACGCTAGGGACAAGCGGCGATCCGATGCGTCCAGCGACGGTATCGACCACCCAGGTTTCGCCTTTTTCGATTTGGAGTTGGTAGGTGTCGATGTCATTGATGCTATCGATCACGCCCGTAATTGTGGTGCCGGCTTTGAGTGTCCCGGGCGCTTCGCGGGTGTTGTTAGGTTCGGTTTCGGGGAGTTCTGGGTAGGGCTCGACGACGACCATGATGGGGTCGGAGACACCGAATTGGGTGGCGACGCGGAGCGGGAAGCTGCCGATTTGGGCACTTTCGGCGATGTTTAGCTTTACGACGGCCGTGCCGGATTGGTTACGAGCAGGGTTGCCTTCGGCAGTAACGCTAACAACGGTGATGCCCGGTGCGTTTATGGATGCTCCAGTGGAAGCGCCAAACTGCACTCCGGAAATACGGATGATGGCTTCGCCGCCGCGGGCGCAGCGGAGCTGGTGATAGCTTTGCACGCGCGGCCGAAGCGTCTGTGCAGCTGCTGGATCGGCGATGAGGCCAGCGGCTCCCAAACAAATGAGCGCCGCCGCGACGCGGAGATTACTAGATGACAACATCGCTACAGCCCAACACCCTTGGTGCTAATCGTCCATTTTTTGGTCTTGGATGCGACATCCACAATGACGACATCCCCATTCCAAAGTCCAGCCGCAACGAGGAGTGTGTCATTTGAGATTGCGGTCGACATCACATCGGATGCAAGGTCGATATCGATTAGCGAGCCGGCATCCGAGATACGCCACGCCCTAATATGCGTGTCACCGGAGACGAGAACGGGGTTTTGTCCGGCGATTGCTGCGGCCCATCCGGCCTGACGGAGGCCAAAATCACGGACATGGCCAGCGCCTTCGGTTCCAAAGTTCCAGACACGCACGCGCCGGTCCGCGCCGGTTGTATAGATTTGGTTTCCGGATGGCGTCATGTCGATATCGTAAATGCCATCATCGTGAGCCGGGACCGAGTAAAGCCGCTTCCAGCTTGTTGTGTCCCAGGTTTTGAATGACTTGTCTAGCCCACAGGAGACGATATGCTTTCCGCTCGCATGATACGCAACGCCAAGGACTTGATCGGCGTGATCACGGAGGGTTTGGAGGAGCTTACCGCTTGCGAGCTCCCAGACCTTGAGCGACTTGTCGGAGCTTGCCGTGACGACTGTGTTTGCATCGGGGCTGATCGCAGCCTGGTTGACAATATCGGTGTGGTCGCCGAAGACGAGGGTTTCTGTCGATGAAGGAACATCCCAGACGCGGACTTGCCCGATTGCGCCGCTCACGCCACCTCCCGCGATAATCCGTTTGCCATCAGGGGTGAAGCAGAGGGAGCGTACCGTGTCCCCGTGGCCCTTCCATGTCGCACTAACCTTACCCGTTGCTGTGTCCACGATGAGGACGCGGGCGTATGCACCGATGGCAATGAGCTTGGCATCCGGGGAGAAGGCAAGCGCGGTGACAGGTGCGCTGTTAGCGACCGTGGCGCCAATCGATGCTGGCATCGTGACCTTTACACCTGCTAGTGTGCTGACAGCGGGTGTTTTCGGCGCGGCGGAACTAGGTGTCGCGGCGGCGAGATCGCGTTTCGCACCGGCATCCACCCAGCGGCGAATCAGCTCAGCATCCGCGCTTTTCAGACCTGCACCAGGAGGCATCCGTGGCTGCTCGGTCCCAAGCACCATGCGTACAAGGCGGCTCTGAGCCGCTTTTCCCGCTACGAGTTGCGGGCCTTTTTTGCCGGCTTTGAAGAGGTCTTCATACGATGCAACGGAAAACCCGGCGGAAGGCTGCGTGTTGCCATGACAGCCAATACAAGCCGTTCGCAGGATTGGAACGATATCTTTTTGGTAGCTGGGAGCTGGCGGTGGCAGCGCAGGCTTTTGCTGAGGAATCCCATTGGATGCCAAAGCAATTCCAGCAACAACAATCAGGAAACCTGGCACTGGCTACACCTGCTCGCGAATGGGTTTATGTCCCGCAGCACTGCCGGGTGATCCGAATGGCGTCTCAATCATCCCAAAGAAAAAAGAAAATATCACGTTTCTACACCAGCTCACGAATCGGCTCATGTCCAGCAAACAAATAGTTCGGACGACCATTCATTTCTGGCACGGGGGTATTCGCGATATCAATCCCAAGCTGGTTGTAAAGGGTCACAAAGACATCCTTGTAGTCGATCGGGCGGTCATCCGCATCTTCGCCAAGTCTGTTTGTAGACCCGATGACCTGTCCATGCCGCATCCCGCCACCCGCAAGAAGAGCGCACGAAACACGTGGCCAGTGGTCCCGGCCAGCATCTTTGTTAATCTTAGGTGATCGGCCAAAGTCGCCCCAGACAACAACCGAGACATCCTTGTCCAGTCCGCGTTCGTGCAGATCGGTGATCAGCGCATGCACCCCTTGGTCCAAATGTGGCAAGTGCTCCTTCATCATTTTGAAGTTATTGCCATGCCAGTCCCAGAAGCCATAGGAAATGTGTACAAGGCGCGCCCCAGCTTCGACCAGCCGGCGGGCTGCGAGGAACTGCTCGTTTAACATCGGGGATGCATCCCCCTGAACCGCGGTAATCCCCTTGCCGTAGCGTGCACGAACTTTGGGATCTTCCTTGTCGAGGTTCATCGCGTTGACAAGCTTACTCGATGTCAATATGTCATACGCCTTTTGCGAGAGGCTATCGAGCCCTTCAAGCGAGTCGACTTTGCGACGGTAGGAATCTAACGATGTCAGCAGCTGGCGCCGGTGCGCAAGGCGATCTAGGGTGATGCCACCGAGGGTCATATCAGCCATCATCGGGCCATTCGGGTTCAGCGCAGAGTGTGCGACACCAGCAAAGCCTGGACCAGGATCGTTGTAAGGCGGATGCTGGGTGCGTGCGGCCATATTGATAAATGGCGGGACGGTTTTGTCCACAGAGCCCTCGAGGCGAGAGAGGACGGAGCCCATGGTTGGCCGGTGGAGCTGGGATGTCTCTCCCTGCGTGTAACCGGACATACAGAGGTTGGATGCGTGTTCATCCCGTGCGCCGACCAGCGAACGAATCACGGTGCACTTGTCCATGATGGTGGCAAGTTTTGGGAGGTATTCGCAGATTTCCAAACCGGGGAGGTTGGTTTTGATGGGCTTGAACTCACCCCGGATATCAGATGGCGAGTCCATTTTGAGATCGAAGGAATCCTGATGCCCGATGCCGCCCGGGAGGTAAATCATGATAACGGCTTTATGGCTATTGCCAACACCAGCCTGGGCCTCGGCAGCGAGGAGCTGCGGGAGCGTCAGTGCACCAACGGCACCGACTTTCAGAAATTGTCGACGTGAGACATTGTCACAAAATGACCCGCTGGATGTTCCTTCGATACGCAGCATGGTTAAACAAGCTCCCGGATAGGTTCATTCGCATCAACACAATCACCAGTGGGTAATCCGCATAGCATCGCGTTCTTCTGAGAAGAAAAAAGAAAAAACACTCTCCTACACCAGCTCCCGGATAGGTTCATGCCCCGCGTACAAGTAGTTTGGACGACCATTCATCTCTGGCACCGGCGTGTTGACAATGTCAATGCCCATGTTGTGATACATGGTCACAAAGACATCCTTGTAGTCGATAGGACGCTCATCCGGTTCTTCGCCAAAGCGGTTTGTCGATCCGATGACCTGGCCATTTCGCATCCCACCGCCAGCAAGCAAGCAGAAGTTAGCACGTGGCCAGTGGTCACGGCCACCTTCCTTGTTGATTTTCGGCGTTCGTCCAAACTCACCCCAAACACAAACAGTGACATCGTTTTGCAGCCCACGGTTGTGGATGTCCGTGACGAGACTTGAAAGTGCCTGATCAAGCATCGGGAGGTAGCGCTTTAGCTGCCCAAAGTTGTCGCCGTGGTAGTCCCAGCGTCCATAGCCAAGCGTTACGTAGCGTGCTCCGGCTTCGACCAGACGCCGCGCCGCGAGGAACTGATCGTTTAGCATCGGGAGACCATCATCCACAGGCTCGAGACGCCCAGTGCCGTACATCGCCCGGACCTTTGGATCTTCCTTGGTGACATCGAGGGCGCTGACCAGCTTGCTGCTGGTCAGAATATTGAATGCCTGCTCGGACAGCGAATCGAGGCCGGTGAGGCTGTCCACATTGCGGCGGTAGGCATCGAGGGATGTC
>CAIRTT010000307.1 GCA_903881535.1 uncultured Armatimonadota bacterium | reverse complement strand
TGGACCATCCTTGCGGAACTCGGTTTACCTTGGCGAGCGCCGCGATGCGCGCCTTGCCAATCGTTTGGCATCCCCATCGATGGCAACAAAGAAGGTCGATATTTACCGCGGACCCATCGGAGCATTGTTGCCTACGGCGGTTGAACCGGTTGGCGCTCTGAGTGAGCTTCAAGGAAAAGTCATCCGTGATGCGGGTGGGAAAATTGTAATTGACTTTGGTGTCAACCATTCCGGGCGTATCTCGGGAACGATAAAGGGGCTAGCTGGTAGCACTGTCAAGGCACTGGCCGGTGAGCGCCTCTATCCGGATGGCACAGTCAACCCGATGACCGGCGTTTGCGGTCAGATAAAGCGACGGCGGAATCCTCCCGGGAGCTTGTACCCAGTGACGGCATCACAGGAAGATGAGTTGATTCTCTCCGGGGATGTTGACCGCTGGACGCCATCATTTACATTTCATGGCTACCGCTATGTTGAGGTAAGTGGCCTTCCGCGTGCCCCGAAAACTGGTGAGTGGACATCTACAAGGCTGACATCGATGGTGCCGGAAACTGCGACCTTTAGCTGTTCGGACCCGATGCTAACGAAGCTCTTCGATGTCACCCGCAGCACCTTCCAATCGAACATGGTTTCGGTGCAAAGTGACTGTCCTGCCAGAGAGAAGTTTGGCTATGGCGGAGACATTCTTTGTACTGCCGAGACGGCATGGCATCTGTTTGATGTTGAGCGCTTTTACCGAAAAACGGTTCTGGACTATTTGGATTCCCAGCGCGACAATGGCGGATTTACGATGACCGCACCGTTTGTTGGCATTGATGACAGTGGCCTTGGCGGTAAGAGTGGTCCGGTTGACTGGGGTACAGCAGTCCCGGTTTTGGTGGATGGATTGTTACGCTTCCACGGTGATATCGAGACGGCACGGCGGGCTTGGCCGGCGCTTATCGCGTGGTGGCAGCTGCTGGATGTGAGCTCACCTGGTGGCATTTTGGACAATGGGCTTGGTGACCATGAGACGATTGCTCCACGTAGCACGGCTGTAACGGGTTCCTTCGCTCTGCTCCAGAACGCAACGCTGCTGGCACGGATTGCTGGGGCTCTTGGAAAACTGGATGCCAAGAAACGCTACGAAGGGGAGGCCAAGCGTATTCGCGAAGCAATCCGAAAGAAGTTTTACTCCGAGTCTGGCACGTTTGGAATCGAATCACAGGCTTGTTATGCGGGGGCACTCTTTCACGGCGTGCTGACAGCAAAAGAAGCGATTCCGGGACTTGTGCGTTCTGTTCAAGCCGCGGATGGCCATGTGAAAGCAGGCATTTTCGGCACGATGTGGCTGCTGGAGGCACTTTCGCGTCATGGCCGGTCTGATCTTGCTGTTCAGATTGCGACGCAGCGCACCTATCCTGGATGGGGGCATATGCTTGCCAATGGAGCGACATCGCTGTGGGAAACCTGGAAGGAAAGCGATGACACATTTAGCAACAATCACCCGATGTTTGGGAGTGTTGCCGGATGGATGATGCGCTGGTTGGTTGGCATTCAGGTCCCGGATGATAGCTTTGCTGGGTCTCATGTCGTGGTGCGTCCTCAGACATCGACAGCGATCACAGCGGCTGCAGGTAAGTGGCATTCTCGGCATGGAATGGTTGAAACAAGCTGGGAGAGAGCTGGTCGCAGCCTTCGACTGGATGTCCGTATCCCCGTTGCTGTTTCAGCCGATGTTTATATTCCAGCGGGACCTGGTGCAATTTTGACTGAGTCTGGTAGGAGCCTGACGGGACATCCTGATATACAGGTAGTCAAGCGTTTGAAAAACGCGGTTGTCATAAATATAGGCAGCGGAACGTATCGATTTGTCGTCGAATCGGGGCAAACTGGAGCGTAGATCTACATTACGCTTGACGATGATGCAAGCGAAACCTATACTTCGAGTTTAACCACCGTCTTTTTAGCGGGAAGGAAATTGCCAAAGATGGCTTCTGTAACACTGCGAAATCTGAACAAGGTCTTCACTGACCAACAAACGAAAAAGGAAGTTCATGCCGTAAAGGATTTGAACCTCGAGATTCGTGATGGAGAATTTCTCGTCCTAGTCGGACCATCCGGATGTGGCAAGACAACATCCATGCGGATGGTCGCCGGGCTTGAAGAGTCCACTGGTGGAGAGATTCTGATCGGTGACAGGGTTGTCAACGATGTCGCTCCACGTGACCGTAATATCGCGATGGTTTTCCAGAACTATGCGCTTTATCCGCATATGTCGGTTTACGACAATATGGCGTTTGGTCTCCGTCTGCGGATGCTTCCTCCATTTTACAAGCAGCTGATGAACTGGGGTGAGACCCAGACAATCAAGGCTGATATCGATAAGCGTATTCGTGAAACAGCAAAGACACTGGGAATCGATCAACTCCTGGATCGTAAGCCAAAAGCGCTCTCTGGTGGACAGCGCCAACGTGTGGCACTTGGACGTGCTATTGTGCGTGAGCCACAGGTGTTCCTCATGGATGAGCCACTATCCAACCTTGATGCAAAGCTGCGTGTACAAACGCGTGCTGACTTGATAAAGCTGCACCGCCAGCTCAAGGTCACCACGATTTATGTAACGCACGACCAGGTCGAAGCGATGACCATGGGTGAGCGGATTGTTGTCATGAAGGATGGCTTAATGCAGCAGTGCGATACGCCTATGGAGCTATACAAGCACCCGGTGAATATGTTTGTTGCTGGCTTCCTCGGTACTCCATCGATGAACTTCCTGCATGACACTAAGGTTAGCATCGATGGCGATACAGCCACACTTGAAAACGGATTTACCGTCAAGGTGAGTGGCGACCGTGCAAAGAAGCTTGCTGCGTACAACGGCAAGACGGTTGTTCTTGGTATCCGGCCTCAGGACATGGTCGAAAAGTCATTCTCGAGTAGCATTGTTCATCCGAGCGATACGGTCAGGATGCAGGTTGATGTCATCGAAACCATGGGCGCGGTGAAGACGCTTTACCTCACCGTTGGCAAGAGCGCGCTGGTGGCGGAAGTCGATGCTGAATCTCCTGCGAAGGAACTTGCACCGATCGATGTCGTGTTTGACCTCGATACAGTCCATGCCTTTGACCCATCCACGGAGCAGGCGATCTTTTAGTACACGTCTTTGCGTATGAAACCTGGCCAACACAAAGGAACATCTTTTGCGCTGGCTTTTTCTTTTATTGCATCAAAAGTGGCTGTCCCGGCCACGCTGGTTTATGTAGGCCTTGGAATATTCCACTCGATTCCGATTGCTGTCATGCTGTATCACGGCTTTTGCCTTGTTTGTATTACGCTTGCGGGTGTACGACTACGAACTATCCGGATTCCACACGTCTTTGAGCTGGTTGCCGCAAGTGGTGTGGGATTACTACTTTCCTTTGTTTCTGTCGCCTTGTGGCGCCTTACAGGAGACCTGATTGCAGATCCCGACATCTGTCGTATTCAGATAGAAGCATTTGGCTTACCAGTAGCAAGTTGGGGGATGTTTGCCGCCTACTTTATGCTTGTAAACCCGGTGATTGAAGAGCTTTATTGGAGGGGTGTTGTTCAAGAGCGAGCCAAGGCTTTAGGCATACGCCGCGATGCCATCGTTGCCGTTCCATTCTCTCTTTGGCATATCGTGCCGATCTGGTTCATCTGTGGACCTGTGGCTGCTGTGCTCGGCGTAATGGCCGTGTATGTAGTAGGGGTTCTCCTCACACGGATTTACCGTGAGTCCCGTTCCTTTGGGCGCTGTATCACGTGGCATGCGATGATGGCTGACCTCGCTGTGGTTAGCTTGATGTTTGCTTGTCGTTAGGACGTGGTTGAAACGAAAGTCAACCCGTGGGGTTCTGCAGAGGCCATTCGGGTACTCCGGTTAGTCACTGGTTTACTTATTTTCCGCTTGGAGATTCAGCTTCTAGTCATCTGCATTTGGTAGCAACTCTCGCTGTTATTCGTTCAATGTTCGGTTAGTGTTCGGTGTTCACCCTGCGTTTCGAGACGAAAAAAACGGCCTCTGGAATGTTCCGGAGGCCGTTCATTATTGTTGAATGATCAGAAAGTTACTTGGCTTTTGCCGCTGGGAGAATCAGCTTCTCGCCATCAGCATCTTCCTTGTCATTCTGTCCAGCGATGATTCTGGTGGTGATTGCCGTGGAAGTTACTTTGGCAGCAGGGAATGGCAGCAGTGGGTTTATAACTGTGTTCACAATCTTGAACAC
>CAIRTT010000306.1 GCA_903881535.1 uncultured Armatimonadota bacterium | reverse complement strand
GGCCGCGAGCACAAGTGGGCAGACCGTTGATGGCGGGGATGGTCGCCTTTACGGCGCCGCCTGGCGGGGTGGCCAGCTGGTCACATCCCATGCCGTCGGTATCAACAGCCGTGTCGCTGTGCGCTGGTATGACATCGCCACAAACGGCTGGCCAACATCCGGGACCAACCCCGCCGTGACACAATCGGGCAATATCGCCGATTCGATGCGTGACTACACGTACGGGATGGTTACCCGCAACGGCGCGGGGGATATCGGAATAACGTTCAGTCACTTGAGCGCCACGAATGCTGGTTCGGTGATGGTCGCCGGGCGTGTCCCGACGGATCCCGCAGGTACCGTTGGTGCTCCATCCACGCTCTCCACAAGCGCAGGCAACAACTATACGTTCTACCGCTGGGGGGACTACTTCGGAATCGATGCCGATCCATCCGATGATGGCTTGTTCTGGGTTGTCGGAATGACCATCGGCACCAATAACCAGTGGCGAACACACATTGATAGCTTCCGTCTTGCCACAACCCTCGGTATCACCAGTGTAACGCTGAATCCGTCATCCCTTGCCGGAGGCGCATCATCCACGGGAACCGTGACGCTTACCGGACCCGCGCCGGTAGGTGGAAGTGTTGTAACCCTTGCATCTAATAATGCGGCTGCCACCCTTCCTGCAACGGTTACCGTTGCGCAAGGGGCATCCTCGGCGACGTTTACCATCACCACAACCGCGGTTGCAAGCGCCGTCTCGCCCATCATTACGGCAACGATGGGCGCATCCAGCAAGACTGCAACCCTGACCGTCAACCCGCCAGCACTCTCAACGCTTGTGGCAAGCGCAGCAAATGTCATCGGTGGGAAACAGGTCCGCTTGACGGCAAACCTCGGCTCCGTTTCGCCGACGGGGGGAAGCGTTGTAGCACTAACATCTACAGACACCATCGCCCTCCCGGTTCCTGTGAGCATCTCCATTGCCGCCGGTGCGACATCCGGTGACACCCTGATCACAACAGGTGTTGTCGCCGCGGATACGAGTGTTACGGCGACGGCCACCCTTGGTTCTGTGTCTAAGACTGCGGTCGTCGTGGTCAAGGCTGCTGCTTTGTCATCGTTGGTTCCAGGGAAAACCGTGATGACGGGAGGGGCAACCGTATCGGTCCGAATTCAACTCGATGGCGCCGCGCCGACGGGTGGAACTATTGTTACCTTGTCCAGTGCCAACACCGCAATCATCAGCTTGCCGCTCGAGGCAACGGTTCCTGCGGGTGCGACAAGTGTAAATGTAGATGCGCTTTCATCTGCGGTTGCGACCGACACGGATGTCGCGATCACTGCAACCTTGGGCACCGTCAGCAAGTCGGTTACGCTTACAGTGGTCGCTCCCGTAGCGGCGAGTGTGACGGTATCGCCGACATCGGTTCTTGGTGGCGCATCATCGACTGGAACGGTGACGTTATCTGGCCCCGCTCCTACTGGTGGAAGGGTTGTCGACTTGGCATCCAACCTAGCATCAGCTACGGTTCCCGCGAGTGTTACCGTGGTCGCTGGTGCGACAACGGCGACCTTCACCGTGACAACCACACCCATCACCACAAATGCCATCGCAACGCTCAGCGCGACCAACAATGGTGTGACAGTTACGACATCACTTACCGTGCGCGGACCAGCACCCATTTCTGTCACGCTCTCGCCGACATCGGTGGCTGGTGGGAAATCATCCGTCGCGACGATTACCATCGAGGCGCCAGCCCCAGCGGGCGGCGTTGTCGTCGCGCTCAGTTCATCCATCCCAGATGCCACCGTCCCAGCAAGTGTGACGATCCCGGCTGGAGCGATAAAGGCATCCGTTACCGTCACCACACGGCCTGTCCTTGCTAATGTCAGCGCATCGATTCGTGCTGCTGTAAACGGCGTTACAAAGTCTGGCACGCTTGTGATTGCCGCGCCTGTCATCCGGTCGGTGACGTTTACGCCTGCGAGTGTAACCGGAGGCCTAAACACTTCCGGGATCGTAACACTGCAATCGCCAGCTCCTACTGGTGGGACAGTGGTTACATTGATGAGTGCAAATCCACTGGTCAGTGTTCCTGCGACGGTCACGGTTCCGGGAAATGCAACGACGGCAATCTTTACGACATCGACATTGGTGACAGCCGTGGATACAAGCATTGTGATCACCGGGACAACGGGAAGTCTGTCGGTCAGCGGGACGCTGAAAGTGCTAGCCCCGCGGGTGTTGACAATCGGGTTTCCCAGCAGCATTCCTGTTGGAGGAAGCACAGTGACCGGGACAATAAAGCTTACGGGCAACGCACCGGCAGGTGGATGCACAGTTAACATCACGGTTGGACATCCGGGTATTTCTGCTCCTTCAATCGTCATCGTGGATGCCGGACTTGACTCGGCAACCTTTTCTGCAACGCTTCCTGTTGTCGCGGTTGACACAGGGGTTCCCTGGAAGGCAAGCCTGAATGGGGCATTCAAGACATTCACGATGACGATAAAGCCTGCGGCTATCCTCGCTGTGGCATTCAACCCAGTCAGTGTGGCCGGAGGTTCTCCGATGACAGGGAAGGTGACATTGACAGGTCAGGCACCGGATGGTGGTACAACCGTTACCTTAGTGAGTGCTGCGCCGGGTGTTGTTACGGTTCCAGAACTTGTTGTTGTGCCGGCAGGCGCTACGAACGTATCCTTTCCAGTAACGACGGTTCCGTTGGCTACAGATCAAAATGTAAGCATCACGGCAACAACGGGAGCTGCGAGTAAAGTCGGCACTGTCCGCGTGCTGGCTCCTGTCGTGACAGTCTTTGTGCTATCAAGCTCCACATTGCAGGGTGGTAAGACGCTTTCTGGTCGCGTCAACATTTCTGGGATGGCGCCAGCTGGTGGTGTGGTGGTTACGCTGACAAGCTCAGATACAAGCGTGTCTCCACCGGTTACGATAATCGTGCCGGAAGGCACCAAGACGGTGGGCTTTTCCATCCCTACAAGCACTGTCTCTGTAAGCACAGTCGTGACGCTGACCGCGACGACAGGAGCGACATCCAAGACGGTGGTCGTGACAGTCACGCCTTAGCGCTGGCCTAAAGTTGTAGCCGTCAAATGGCGGATTCTATGTCACTGAGAATTGACAAACCCTGTGTCCGGGGGGTTTACTGTAAACGGAGAATGTCATGATTGGATTGCTGGAACGAATTCCTTGGCCGCTGCGCGCACTAATGATGTGGTGTGGCACGTTGGCCGGTATTGCCCTTTGTTTTTTTTGCAGCCGTGCAGACTGGGCTGTAACCCATTCGTGGCAGGAAAGCCTTGGGATTATGTCGGGATGGTTCATGGCCTTTGGTTCGCCAATCATCCTGCTCAACACCAAAAGCCCCTGGGACGATTAGTCTCACCGCGTAGCTGAAGCAAGTTTTGAAAAGTCATACCGATCACGGTATGGCTTTTTTCGTTGCAATCAGCCAAACCTGCTTTTTGTTGGCAGATATACTCGGTGAATGCTTTCCACATCCACACGTGTCGCAATCCCACTCCGCCTTCCAGAGCGCCTGAGCGCTCTCCCGAAGCTGGCTAACAACCTTTATTGGTCGTGGAATCCTTCCGTTCGCGCTGTGTGGGAACGGATTGGTGGACACGCTGCATGGGAGGAAAGTGGCCACAACCCAGTGCGTCTTCTGCGAACCACGCCAGCCGTGCGCTGGCAGGAACTTGCCACCGACACATCCTTTCTGAAACGCTTGGATACTGCATCTGCAGCGCTCGAAACCTATCTTTCCGGTGAAACTTGGTGGGATACAAACAAGCCACAAGGCATCCCGGATGACTATCGCATCGCCTATTTCTCGGCTGAGTTCGGTATTGCGGAATGTTTACCCATTTACAGCGGAGGACTAGGCGTACTGTCCGGTGATCACTGCAAAGCATCCAGTGACCTTGGCATCCCCCTCACCGCCGTCGGCTTCCTCTACCGCAAAGGCTACTTCCGCCAAGACATCGACAACAATGGCTGGCAGGTTGAAAACTATCCGCCCGTGCATCCAGAAGATTTGCCGCTGAGGGATACGGGTCACACAATCGATGTCACCCTGCCGTATCGCAGCGTGCGGTGCCGGGTTTGGATCGCGGATGTCGGCCGAATGCAGCTCGTTCTCCTTGACACCTTTGTTCCTGAAAACAATGAGTCTGACAAGTGGATTGCCGGCAACCTCTACGGCGGCAATCAGGAAACCCGCATCCAGCAGGAGCTCCTCCTCGGTGTCGGTGGCCTCCGCGCCCTCGATGTCCTTGGTCTTCGCCCGACCGTCTGCCACATGAATGAGGGGCACAGCGCGTTTCTGGCCCTCGAGCGTATTCGCCAGGGTGTTCAAGAGCATCAATGGCCATCCGATCTCTCCGCCACCATCTCCAAGGCTGGAAATGTCTTTACGACCCACACACCAGTTCCTGCTGGATTTGATGTCTTTCCACGCTCGCTCTTCGACCATTACCTCGCGGATGCCGCTGACCAGGCGGGCTTTGACCTCAACTATGTGCGCGGCCGTGGACATCACCCAAGCGAAACGGATGAGCGCTTCAATATGGCGGTGTTCGCGATCCGAAATGCTGGATTTGTCAATGCGGTCGCTGAGCTCCACGGCGTTGTCTCGCGTGAAATGGCAAGGCCTGGTTGGCCGGAACATCCCGTGGATGAAATCCCGATCACAAGCGTCACCAATGGCATCCATACCCGGACCTTTCTCTCGGAGGAAATGCTGGCGCTATGGAATTCTGTGGATGCGTTCAACGACCCGGCGGGGCTACATCGGCTCGATCTCGGAGAAATCTGGCGCGTGCGCAATGCGACCCGCCGCCGCCTCGTCGAATGGACGCGGACACGCCTGACAAAACGCGCGATGCGCCGGGAAGCGGATGACATCGCAGCCGCACGCCACGCGCTCGACCCGGATGTCCTGACCATCGGGTTTGCACGGCGCTTTGCCACCTACAAGCGTGGCGATCTCATCCTGCGTGACCGCGACCGTATCAAGCGTCTCCTCGCTGGACCAAACCCGGTACAGATCGTGTTTGCAGGTAAGTCACATCCAAAGGATGACAACGGCAAGCGCATCCTCCAGGAAATCGTCCGCTTCACCCAGGAGCCCGGCGTCCGCGGAAAAGTCGTTTTCCTCGAGGACTATGACCTTGAAATGGCACGCTACCTGGTGCAAGGCGTTGATATTTGGCTCAACACGCCTCGCCGCCCGATGGAAGCATCCGGTACCAGTGGCATGAAAGCCGTTATTAATGGCGCCCTGCACTGCTCCGTCCTCGATGGCTGGTGGGCCGAAGCGTATCACCCAGACCTCGGGTTTTCGATCGGCGTCGGCGACATGCCGGATGACCACGAGCTGGCCGACCGCCGCGAGGCCGAAGACCTCTACGCGTTGCTCGAGCGTGACATCGTCCCGATGTTCTATGACCGCGGAACCGATGGTATTCCAGAGGCGTGGTTGAAGATGGTCCGCGAGAGCATCGCTGTCCTTGGTCCGCACTTTTCGACAGATCGCATGGTCCGCGAATACACCCAGCGTGCTTATGTTCCAAATGGCCAGCGCTACCTGAAATTGGTTGCTGATAATGGTGCCAAAGGTCGGTCATTCCTTGATTGGAAGAACCGGGTTCGCGCCGCTTGGCCGGATGTCAAACTGGTCAATGGTCGCCTGTTTGAGCGCGAAGTCGGGTTGCTGGAGGCATCTGTGGATGTCCACCTGGGACATACCATCACGGGTGATGATGTCACCGTATCGGTCATTATCGGGATAGAAACCGATGGAGCCCTTGGCAAAGATGCCGTCCGCTCGGATGTCGGTTCGCTTGTTTCAACAGGAAATGGCTGGTACCGATGGACTGGGCAGCTGGCGTGGTCCCTAGCGGGACCAACCGGGGCGAGGTTCCGGATGGACCCAAGCCATGCAAAGGCTGAGTCACCGATTGAGCTTCCGCTCATCCGCTGGGATTAGGGTTGGTCACAATGCAGGAAACCGTTGCAGTCCTTGGTGCCGGTAGCTGGGGGACGGCACTCGCATTGCTCCTCGCGCGTGCGGGTATCTCCGTTCGCCTCTGGGATCGCTCACCGGATCAGGTGGAGCGCCTGCAGGAACATCGTGAAAACCGTCAGTACCTTGCTGGATGTCCGCTTCCGGAGACCATTGAGCTCGTCGCAGACCTGACTGCTGCGATTGACAATGTGAACGGCATCGTGTTCGCCGTTCCTGC
>CAIRTT010000305.1 GCA_903881535.1 uncultured Armatimonadota bacterium | reverse complement strand
TTGGGCGCCACCGCCCGCTACGATGGCCTCGCGAGCTTCTACAACCTCAACAAGTAGCCACTGGCGAAGCGGATTTAGGATATGCCTCCTCTCTCAAAATCTGGGAGAGGAGGTTATTTTATGATGTAGGAATCCAGCACAGCAATTGGGCGCCACCGCCCGCTACGATGGCCTTGCGAGCTTCTACAACCTCAACAAGTAGTCACGAGCCAAGCGGGTTTCGTATCTGCCCCCTCTTCCTCAACTTGGGAGAGGGGGTTATTTTTCTATGGGTGCCAAACCACAGCGAAGGTGCATCGAAAGCGTTACGCCAAGAGCTCCAGCACTTTTGATGTTGAAATCCCCGGCCCTGTTATCGGCTCGCTAGCGAAGAGTGCTGCCTGATGGTCGCGCAGTTCGTAATCTGCCTGGGCATCCTCAACCATGAATGTTGTGTATCCAAAGTCGGATGCAGCACGCGCTGATGAATTTACGCACTGGCTGGTCGTGAGCCCCGTAACCACCAGCCTGCCGATCCCTTTCGATTGCAAGAGCTGGTGCAAACCCGTTTCATGGAAGGCGCTGTAGCCGGTTTTAATTATGACGACATCGCATTGGACCGGTGCAATTCGCAAATCAACATCCGCCAGTATTTCGGTAGCGAGAGGATAAACATGCATCCCGGTCTGCGCAAAGGCCAGTTGGTCAAATTCCTGAAAGTTACGATGCAGGTCGCTCCGGTCATCGTGGGTTCCGCAGAGCCTTGCAAAGATGATTGGCACACTCGATATACGTGCGGCGGAAAGAATTCGAGCAATATTGGGGATTACGAGTGTATCCAATCGCTGGCGGAGATAGTCCGTACCACCCGGATACAAAGCCTCTGTAAAGGTGACAAGTGGGGATGTCGATTCGGTGTAGTAGCGCTGAACATCGATAACAAGAATAGCCATTCCAGAGAGTTCCATGATGCCTCTTATTATGCTCCGGCATCACGTTGTGTGGTGTATGTATGACGTCCATCACTGTTCAGAATAGTTTTGAACTGTGGCCCTCTTGGGTATCTATTTATGCATATAGATAACCCCTCTGACACACCAATTAAAACCTAGTTTCAATTTGCAAAGCGATGATGACTCGGTGTACAGTAGGGACAGTATTTCTGTCGGATTCATACTGATAGTGTGTCTGTTGATTTGGTGAGACTAAGAGGTTGATGGAAATGAATAAAATTACTGAGTTCGGAGTTCGCGGTGCGATTGCCCTCGGAATTGCAGCACTCTCCGTTTCTGCGGCAAATGCGCAATTGCTCTTCAGCAACACATCGGATCGTGGTAGCTACTCAAATTTAGGCGATCACAGTGCTGGCAATGACTCGTACATCGCCGGATACGACAGCTTTGATGCGATTCAATACCGGTCGTTCTTTGTGTTCGACATCCCAACCTTAGCGGGAACCGATACTTACACAAGCGCTGTACTGAATGTATCCAATGGTGGAACAGCGACTCCAAATGCAATCGGTATGGCTGGTCGGACGTTCACGATTTCGAGCATTGCGACCGACATCAACACTCTTCGCGCTGGCGGAACCGGGTTGACATCTGTATACAATGACCTCCGCGGCGGTACAAACTTCGGAAGCATCACATTTGTATCCACGCCTGGCAATAATTCAACCATCAAGTTCAACCTCAATGCTTCTGGACTTGCCGCCATCAATGGTGCTGCAGGTAGCCAAATCGCATTTGGTGGATCCTTCGATGTGAACAACACAACCACTGATCAATACATCTTCGGATTTTCCGGATCAGGTACTGCTGGTGATGGCAAGACTCGCCTTGACCTCGTCGTCAACAACTTTACTGCTCCAGAGCCATCCACGTTTGCATTGCTGTCAATGGCTCCTATCGGCATTGGCATCGTCGTACGCCGCCTCCGCCGCCGCGACAGCTAATCCAAAACATCAACCTCTCAAGCCCGGCGGTTCGCCGGGCTTGTCGTTTTTAACACGAAGGCCAAATGGATAACCAACCTCTGGATGACCAGAAGCTCTTTGAATACACACTCCGCTCCCTCGGCGCACGTGATCAGACATCCACTGAGATCTCCCGCAAGCTGGCACGACGCGGAGCAACGGATGAACAATGCGCGCGTATCATCGAGAGGCTCATCCGCGTTGGGCTACTCTCCGATTCTGACTACGCTGAACGCTTCGTCGAGCGGCGGGGCACAACACGGGGGAAGATGCTCCTCGGGATGGAGCTGAGGCGTAAAGGGATAGATCCAGCGCCCGTGCTCGCCGAGCGCTCGGATGATGCAGACACCGATGCAGCAACACACACCCTCCGGAGGCGGATTGGAAGTAAACCTGTACCATCGGACCGCGATGAACGGCAAAAAATGTCTGCGTATCTCGCGAGACGTGGCTTCAACTACAGTGCCATCCGCGCCGCGTGGCAGCGTGTAGATTCATCCGATGACCTGGAGTGGCTGGAAACACCGGAAAGTGATGAGTAACGCATGACCCTCCATCCGCTTCCAATACGGTCCGCCGCCCGAAAGTCACCGCGGATGAATATCCTTGTCTGGCATGACATCATTGGAACAGAACGCGATCGCCTTGTCTGGTTTGACACCACTGCCAAGCAATTCCGGCAGCAATGCTTACTCCTAAAGCGTGCCGGTGCGCAGGTGATTCCTCTGAACACCGCCATTCACTGGATGACAACCGGGAAGAACCCACCCCCTCCGGGCGCAACGGTTCTCTGCTTCGATGACAATACAACGGGTATCAGCAAATATGGCATCCCGATTCTGCATGAATTCGGCTGGTGCTGTGTTCTATCGGCGCACACGGATTATGTGGGCGTGCGTACAAGTAAACCGCATCACTCTTGGAAGGAACTGGCGGATCTAGTCTCCGGTGGCGGTGTAGAGCTTGTCAACCAGACCGCATCACACCCTCCAGACCTTAGAAAGCTTACAAAAACCCAACGCCTCAATGACTTTGCCAAAGCTCGTAAAGCCTATGCAAACCATTTTGCAATACCGCCATCGGGTATTACTTACCCAAGTGGTAAGTTCGATGCTGGCGTTATTGATGATGCCTTGGATGCTGGATTTACCTTTGGCCTCACAGAAGACCATGGTGTTGCCGAGCTGTCCCGTGACCTGATGCAGCTTCATCGCTGGTCAACCCATGCACGCTGGGAGCAGGCCCTTGCTGCTGTGAGGCGTAGCGCAGGCAAGTAGAAAGATAGCAGCCTATTCCTCCGCGAGCAGCGACCAGAACAAACCATAGCGCAAGCCACGAAGTGACAGGAGGAGATTACGGCACCCAAGTACCTTCATCACTCCTAGCTGCACTGACAGGCCTGCAACAATAACATCCGCGCGGCGTGGGTTAATTCCAGGAAATTCCCGTCGCTCCGACAGGGGTAAGGCTGCGAGACGGTCACGCAGTTTTCGGAGATCATTGATATCAATCAACATCCCGTGCATCTTACGCTTCTTCCCTTTGAGGACTGCTCCACCCAGATTTGCCGCAGTCCCACCACTTGAGATCACCACAGTATCGGATGGGACACACGGAAGCCCAGAGCACACGGCCTTGATATCGGCATCCAGTGCAGCCAGTTGCTCCGCCGAAATCGATGTCTCTCCCAGCATCCCGTGTCTGTCTGACAGGCGGACCGCACCGAGCTGCAGACTGGTGTGAAACGTCATCCTGCCGCTGCCACCAACAACCACTTCCGTCGACCC
>CAIRTT010000304.1 GCA_903881535.1 uncultured Armatimonadota bacterium | reverse complement strand
GATGTTTTCCTTGTAGAGGGTGTTCAACCGCGTACCAAGGCCATCGCCGCCGATATGCATGTTGTAGCGGCCCGCAGCCTTGCCAACAAAACCAATCTCGGCGACATATGGGCGACCGCATCCATTTGGACAGCCGGTCATGCGGACGACGATCGCATCCTTTTCGATGCCATGCTTGACCTGTAAGGCTTCGTAGTGCGTGATGAGATCCGGGAGGTAGCGCTCAGCTTCTGCCATCGCCAGTGCGCACGTTGGAAGCGCGACACAAGCCATCGAGTTTTCGCGGAGAACGGTCAGCGTGCGGCCATAGAGACCGTGTGCCCGCGCGATGTCTTCGATTTGCTTTCGGTCATCCGGGGCGACCCCTGCAACAATAATGTTCTGGTTTGCCGTCATCCTGAAATCGCCTTTGTGAACCTTTGCAATTTCAAGCAGGCCGGTCTTGAGTGAGCGTCCTGGGAAATCCAAAATACGTCCATTTTCGATGAAGAGCGTCAGGTGATGCTTACCATCCTCGCCGGCAACCCACCCAAGGCGATCGCCCTGCTGGGTAAACGTAACGGGCACAGGAGGCGCAAAGGTGACGCCACTCCGCGCTTCGACTTCTTTGCGAAAGGCATCGACGCCCATCCGGTCGATGGTGTATTTGAGGCGTGCATGCTTGCGGCTCTCGCGGTTACCAAAGTCACGCTGCGTCGTGAGGATTGCCTCGGCGACCTTTAGGGTGTTATCCGGATGGATAAAGCCAAGGTCACTCGCAAGGCGTGGATAGGTGTCAGGTTCTCCATGGGTTGCGCCCATGCCACCGCCTGCAGTTACGTTGAAGCCCGTGAGGACACCATTCTCTGCAATCGCGATAAACCCAAGGTCGTTTGTGTAGACATCCACATCGTTGTGCGGCGGAACCACAACAGCCGTCTTGAACTTGCGCGGAAGGTAGGTCGGACCGAAAATGGGCTCTTCCTCAGGCTCCGAGCTTACGACCTTCTCGTTATCAATCCAGATCTCATGGTAAGCGCGCGTCTTTGGCAGGAGGTGCTCACTGATGCGAACCGCCCATTGATAGACAGCTTGATGGAGGCTTGACTCAATCGGGTTTGTGGTCGCGAGGACATTTCGGTTGACATCCCCGCAGGCCGCAATCGAATCGAGCAGCACGCTGTGCAGCCCTTGGATCACCGGGCGGATGTCACCTTTGAGGATGCCGTGGTACTGGAATGTCTGCCGCGTGGTCAGGCGGATGGAGCCGCTCATGGTCAGCTCATCGGCGATGTTATTGATGCTTAGCCACTGCTCGGGTGTGCAGACGCCTCCCGGGACGCGGGCACGGAGCATGAATGTATGGAGAGGCTCAAGCTTTTGCTCTTTGCGCTCAGCCCGGATGTCACGGTCATCTTGTTGATAGAAGCCGTGAAACTTCGTGACCTGTGTGTCATCCGCAGCCAAAGCGCCCGTGATTTCGTTTTGAAGGCCATCGGTGATCGTTCCACGCAGGAAGTTCGACCGGGTCTTAATGCCCTCATTTGCAGACAATTTCTTCTCGCTCATCAATACACATCCCTTTGGTAGCGGCCGCTTGCGCGGAGGTCATCGAGGAGCACTTCTGCCCCATCAGGGTCGAGGCCAGCCTGCTCGGAAACGATATCGAGGAGCGCCGCGTGGACATCCTTTGCCATCCGCTGGCCATCTCCACAAATGTAGATATGCGCACCATCCTGAATCCACTTGTACAGCTCAACTGCGTGCTTACGCAGCTTGTCCTGAACATAGATTTTGTGCGCCTGATCGCGGGAGAAAGCGACACTGAGGTGCGTCAGCGTGCCACGCGAGAGGTAATCCTGTAACTCGACTTGGTAGAGGAAGTCCTCGGTGAAGTGCGGATTGCCAAAGAACAGCCAGCTCTTACCCTTTGCTTCGACGGCATCCCGTTCTTGTAGGAAAGCGCGGAACGGTGCGATGCCCGTTCCTGG
>CAIRTT010000303.1 GCA_903881535.1 uncultured Armatimonadota bacterium | reverse complement strand
TGCCCTCGTTTTTCTCGTGGTTCTCGTCGCAATGAGCACTGTGACTGTACCGATAACGATACTCACCACAATCCCACTCACGATGTTCACGGCGGTTACGCGCAGCGGAATGGTTGTGTCCCAAAGCGGAGCCAGTGCAAGTCCTACCGACTCAGTATAAATCCAAGATAGTCCAGCAGAGCCAACAAAGCTTGATATCGCGGCAATGCCGACAAGTTCGATAATGAACATCTGGCGAATCGCCGCCGCTGGAACACCACAGGCAGCAAGCACCACTCGCTCACCTTTACGTTCTTCGAGGGTGGCATCCACCATCCACTTGATGAGGAGCGCTGCCGAGATCAGCAGAAAGCTGCCAAGAGCAAGGAACAGGCCTCCAAAGTCAAGGCCACCGCTTGCACTAGCACGCGCATCGGAGCGGAGAGGCCGTACGAACATCCCAAGCGCCGCAGGATTGATGCTGCGACGCAGCTGTGCCCGGATGCCATCAAGGGTGTTTGGCGGGCTTGTAAACCGAATCGCAGTGAGGTTTCCGAAGCGGTTCCCCCAGAGCGTCTGGCCATCCGAGAGGCTGACAAATGCCTTTGGCGTCCCTTTAAACTTTTCCCAGTACGCTTGATCTTTATCGCGGAGCAACGCCAGGTCAATCGGAACGCCTGGCTCCCACTCGCGGCAGTCCTTCTTGTCAGAAAGGCCCGGCAGAATCGGCATAAACTCGCGATCAGCCGCAAGTCCAGCAATCGGTACGATTTTGGAAACCTTGCGAACCGCAGTTTTTCGCACCAGCTCACGGTTGGCACCGAGGACCCAGTAGTCAAGCGTGATGTCATCCCCGACCTTGGCATTTTGGTCATCGGCAAGCCACTGATTGATCACAATTCCACCACTGGGAATTGGACCAAGCGTGTCGGTCGCGGTCACCATCGAGTACGGTGTAACCACTTTACCCTTGGTAAGGCGGTTGACAAATGTCGTGAGGGCGGGTTCTGCCCCGCGCACGGTCAGGCCGGCATCCGCAACATGCGGATCGAGGAAAACACGTCCGGTGCGAAGCTCAAAGTGCCGCTTACCACTAATCGTAATCGGGCGGACCTCAAGATCCGCATCCTCGATGTCCCAGCCGCGGAAGAGCGCTTTTGAGAGATCCGCAGTGTTGACATCGCCGCTTGCAGGCTTTCCAAAGAGCAGCATATTAATGCGCCCAGCAAGGCCAACCTGCTTTTGCAACATCGGGAGATCAACGAAAATGTTGCGCGGCGCGAGCTGGTTTGCGGCAAGGCCAAAGCGGCCAAGCTCACTGTCTTTGAGGATACGACCAACTTTTACACGAAACGTTACAACGGCATCATCGATGGTCGCGAGTGGCGCATCCCGTGACAGAAGCGTTGGTTTCTCAACGGACAGGATGACTTCATCCCCGACCTTGAGCCCTGCGGCACGTGCAAGGGCGATGTTGATAATCACGGTGTCATCTGTAGGAATAGGAATCGGACCAGCACTTAGACTCCGCTTTGCGAATGCTCCGCTAGCTTCAAAGAAGCGGGAGTCAACGCCGTACACGCTGGTATCGCCTGCCCGCAAGCGCGTCGCCCCAGCTGCATCCTGTGTAACAGCGCCTTTGAGGGCCAGAACCGGTGCTGTGGGGATGCCACCATCCAGTGCCACCGAACCCGCAAGGCTGTCGCGAAAATGATGCTCACCGGCCACCATCACGGCGGAAAAGTTGCCCAAACGTGCATCTACCATTCTTGACAGGCCACGGCGGACCGAGTCGCCGATGGCGAGGGAGCCCGTGATAACGATTGCCGAAAGGATGATGCCGGCGGCAAACCAGAGAGACTTTGTCCAGCGGTAGCGTAGCGACTGGCTTATGTAGCGAAGTGGTGTCACCCGTTGACCTCGACAAGCTTGCCAGCATCGAGGCGGACAATACGCCCAAGCCGCGCAGCAATCTCGGGCGTATGCGTTACGACAATAAGCGTAAAGCCATCATCTTTTTGCAGCTCAAGTAACAGATCCAGCAGCGCCCCGGCAGTAGCAGCATCCAACGCACCAGTCGGTTCATCCGCGAGCACGATATCCGGGTTTTGCAGGAGTGCACGTACTACTGCAACACGCTGACACTCGCCTCCGGAGAGCTCGGATGGTTTATGCGATGTGCGTTCGGAAAGCCCTACGCGCTTAAGGAGGTGGTTTGCCCGCGATACGGCATCCGTGGACAGGCGTTTCCCCTTCCCTGCCAGCTGTGGAACAAGCACATTTTCAAGGACCGTGAGGTGTGGGATTAGGTGGTGTTGCTGAAACACAAATCCGATGTGGTCACGGCGGAAGGCTGCGAGGTCTGTCTCGGTCGATGGCGCCGCGGCGCCATCGTAGGTGACCGTTCCAGCTGTCGGCGTCTCGAGTGTCCCGATGATATGGAGGAGGGTCGACTTTCCGCTCCCGGATGGCCCGATAATTCCCGTGATGGACCCGGCCGCAAACGTTACAGAGAGGCGATCGAGGACGCCGATATCGTGTCCCCCAGCGGGCGA
>CAIRTT010000302.1 GCA_903881535.1 uncultured Armatimonadota bacterium | reverse complement strand
TACAGCCGTTGATCAGGTCGCTGAGTGTGCACTGATCACCGACTGGGTTGGTCAGACACTTGAGGACTGTACGCTGGCTCCTATGGACTGGGAAGCCTATGGCACGACAAAGGCATCGCTCGATACCGTAGAAAAGGCACTAGCTGCGTTGAAGCCTGCAACTGAGCGCTGTGTGGCCGCGATGCGTCAGCTTCCTGCGGAGAAGGCTGCTGATGTTGTTGAGCTGCCATGGGGTGAAAAGTACACCCTTGGGGACCTTGCGAACATCGTGTGGTGGAACAACACCTACCACAATGGCCAGATCTGCTACATCCAGACACTGCTGGGAATCTAGCAAATGCGGCTCGCTGAAGTACTTGCCCACCTCGAGTCTGCCGGATCCGAGCAGACCCGCAAGACATATGCCCGACATGGCATTAAGGGTGAGTGCTTTGGTGTGAGCTATGCTGTCCTTGGTCAGCTTCGGAAGAAGATCAAGGTGGATGATGCGCTTTCGGTTGAGCGGTGGGCATCGGGGATTCATGATGCCCGCGTACTCGCATGTATGGTCACCGACTCGGCAGCGCTGACGCGTGTGCGTATCGATTCCATGGTAGATGCCATCGACAACTATGCGCTTGCGGGTGAGCTCGGAGACTTGATTGCGCGGAGTCCGTTGTTGATGGAAGTCCACGATGCCTGGCGATGTGACCTGGGAGAGTGGTGGTCTGCGATTGGCTGGCGGATGGTCAGTGCGCTTGCATCCAAAGGGAATGTTTCTCTGGATGTCGGACGTGCCTATCTGTCGGAAATCGAGGCGGGGGTTTCAGCTGCTCCGAACCGTACGCGGCTGGCGATGAACTCTGCTATGATTGCGTTAGGTGGCTATAACAGCTGTTTGTTTGAGGATGTTGTTGCATGTTCCGGGCGCCTGGGTCCTATCAAGGTCGATCATGGGGACACGGGGTGTAAGACTCCTGATCCTGTGATTTATATGCAGAAAATGCGTGCTCGTCAGAAAGTCTGATGTTTGTTGTTCGAATAACCTGACGATTTTGGATCGGTCAGCCCCCGGTGCTTCGCACCGGGGGCTTTTTCTTGCCTCCACCAGACTTTGAAAAGTCTCCACTTGCCATCCACTGACATCCACTTAGTCTCCACTTGTCGCCACCTGGTCTCCACTCGGATGTTGGTTTTGGGCAGTTTTCTCCACTTGGTGTGTCAAATACCTGGGTTTGTCCTCCACTTGAACCTCTCCCAGCGGGGTATTTCGGGTTTGGATGCTGGTGGAGGCCAGTGGGGGCCGGTGGGGATGAGTGGAGGCTAGTGGGGGGAATCACCCATCACCAGCGGTGACAAGCTGGCGAATTCCATGCGTAACGGTGACCTCTCTTGGCGTCTTTCCACGGATGGCGGTGTAGTCCGGAGCCATCGAACGCTTCCGATACGTCGCGGCCGAGAGCGGAACCACCTGCTCAACCTGCAGGCTTGCTCCCGCGCCCTTACGACGCAAAATCCCCTCAACAAAGATCAGCGGTGTCACCAGTAATGTGGCTGTGCAGGTATTGAGCGCATCCCCCGCACAAATCAGCTGCAAAATTCCTGTTTCATCCTCCACAGTTGTAAAGAGGACAGGATTCCCACTACGCGTTGGCGGACGGTGAGGCCGAATATTCAGACCCGCCACACGAATCCGGGTTCCACTACGGACATTCCTGGCATCCGCTGCCGTCAGCGCTCCATAGCGCGTCAGGCCATCGCGTAGCAATGCCATCGCATGGCCATCCGGGGAGATACCCGTCACACGCCATGTCCACTCATAGCGTTGCCACTCATCAAACTCAGACATCCCATGTGTCACAGGTGTTTCAATAGCGTGTCCGCTGTAGAGATTCGCTTGATGGCGCTGGCCACGCAGCTGGTTGGCAAGCGCGATGGTTTCTTCAAGGCTTAGGACAAGCCCGCGGCGGCGCATGTCCAGCGTGTCAAATGCCCCGCAGAGGATGAGGTTCTCAATCACATCCCGTCGAAGGGGCACGCGTATACAAAAATCAAGCAGCGATGTAAACGCTCCTCCCTGGCTGCGTGCCAGATCAATCCGCCTACCTTCCTCTTTCCCAAGTCCTGTGAGCAGATTCCAGCCAACCTGAATCGCACCTCCAACCACCCGTGTATCCGCACAGCTTTCGTGGATATCTACATTCAACACATCGACCCCGCGGCGGCGTGCCTCGGCAGCGAGGGAGTTGACGTTGTAGTAGCCCATTGGCTGATGGTTCATCAGACCCGCAATAAACTCCGCCGGGTTGTGTGCGAGGAGGTAGGCGCTGCGGTAACCCGTCAACGCAAATGCCGCTGCATGCCCTTCGATAAAGCCATACCCTCCCCAGCCTGCAAGCTGTGACCATAAAATCGTCACTGCCTCAGCGGTGAAATCCGGGTACACCTCAGCAACCGCGTTTCGGAATTGCTGCTCGGCATCATCCAATGTGTCCAGCTTTGTATGCTTTACCAAGTCCTTGCGGAAGCGCTCAGCACGCATATGTGTCCAGCCAGTCATCGCAGCAATCACGAGATCAACCTGCTCCTGAAAGACAATGCAGCCGTAGGTTTTTGCGAGGATGGGCTCAAGGGCTGGATGGAGGGGATCGATGCGTAGCCAGCCATTGCGTGCGCCGACAAACCTCTGAACCACATTGCCACGCACCGGTCCCGGGCGTATTAGTGCCACTGCCGCGACCAAATCCTCAAAGTTTCTTGGACGCAGACTGACCGCAAGGGAAAGCTGAGCAGCCGATTCAAACTGAAACACACCAACCGCATGACCGGATTGCAGGACACGGTATGTCGGCTCATCGTCCATCGGGATGGCATCGTAGCGGAACCGTGGCTCATACACCTTAATGGCCCGCTCGGCATCCGATACCGCAGAAAGCATCCGCAAAGCAAGGACATCGAATTTGATCGCTCCCACCGTCTCGGAGTCATCCTTGTCGAGCGTCCAAATCGGAAGCACGCCGCCTGCGGCCGGAATAACGGGGGCGATTTCCATTAATGGCTGGCGGCTGACCACCACACCGCTTGAGTGCGAACCAATATGCCTTGGAAACCCAGCTACACGGCTGCACAGTGAAAACAAGAGAGCAAAGCGCTCACGCAGATGCCCATAGGCAGCGAGCTCCGGATACTTGCTAAATGCTTCATCGATTTTCTGTGCACGTAAAAAGTGATGTAGTCGCTTTGCCAGCCACCCTACGGCATCTTCGGGAAGCGACAGCGCTTTGCCCATCCCACGGATTGCCGAGCGTGCAAGAAATGTATGAAATGTACAGACACGCGCCACATGCGCATCCCCATAGGTGTCACGGATAAAGGTAAAGACCTCATCCCGGCGGTCACTGGGAAAGTCGACATCGATGTCCGGGGTTTTCCCC
>CAIRTT010000301.1 GCA_903881535.1 uncultured Armatimonadota bacterium | reverse complement strand
CCTCGTCGTCCGGGTCCAGTGCAACTGCAGAGGTTCGCAAAAAACCAACAGCGTAGGCGCGTCGCCAGGTTGCAGTCCAATCTCCAGACTTGGTAGTAGTCGACCAGCGTACAATGGCGCAGGTCTCGGCTTTTTCTGCCCCTATCTTGTCATTCCAGCCAATCTCCAGTTTTGCCTGGTCTATAGTTATGCCCTTTCCAGCAAGCGCCTGATCCTCGACTCCCTTTCTCGCCTTTTTAAAAAAGTCAGTGCTGTTGTCTATCTCCCTGTCCGCGGGGCGATCGCCAAAAAACTGGTTGATGGCTGTCATCAACTCGTCTTCAACAAACATACTCTTAAAGCACTTGATCGATTGGACTATCCGGTTGAGAAGCTCCAAGTCCAGCAATTCAAGGCAAGGATCGAGCATATTGTTGATTGCATGGTTAAGGCACTGCTGTGCATGCGCATTGAAGCGAATCTCACCGTTCGGTTCACGCTGGTCGAAGAGCGGGAAAAATCTAAGAGCGCTCTCGGGCATGCTGATCACCTTGTCATTGGACGGATCCCTTCGTACACGAAGCAGCAGCGTATTCATAGCCTCATGAAGGTTTTTATGCTTCTCCAGCGAAACCACGCCGGCCCACTCCAGAAGGGCGGGGAATGCCAGCCTTAAGGCCCTTAACCTCTCGTGAGTCTTGTAAACGTCTGGTGCGGACTGCCTTAAGGCCCTTAACCTCTCGTGAGTCTCGGGGGGCATGTTAACCTCTGCACATTTTTCTTTGCTGTTGTCGTTCAGCATCTGTGAGATCGACTTTCGCCATGGAGAATCAAAGAGTGCCTTTCCCCATGCATGGAAACGTTTCAAGCGAAGATTGCGAATTCGAAGGTCCATTTTGGATTTGCGAGACGTGGTCACGTCAGAATTCTTTTGAATCAATCCCCAGCCTTTGCAGTACCAGTAGTGCATCCAACACCGGAAATTGAAACTTTTCATGATGTGGCTGGCCCGATTCGCCCGAATGACCCACCAATGACCCAAATCCCTCACCTCAGCCATCGATTGAAGGCCACGCGAATCCTGAGCATTGCTGTACCAGAGCTGCATCCAAAACCGCAACAGCTTTGGGCGATCCAGCTCTGTCTTCAGCTCTTCGTTCTCGTACAGATTGTGAATGCGCTTGACAGTTGCCGGCACCTGAAAGAGCGGGCCTGAGCCGTCGAGCTGAATCGGATCTGGTTTCGAGCGGGCAACATAATTTCTGTCTCTGAGGTGCTGCGTGGCAAAGGCCGCAGCGCCGGCATCCAGGTTCGCCGCTGCTTCATCCACAGCACGCTTGGCATCGGCCAGGAGTGTGTCTCCGAACCTGCCTCCAGCCTCTGGACCCGACTCGGAGGAGCCTGCAGTGGGAGCCTGTGTGGGTCCTGCACTCCCTACAGGACTTTCACTGGCGCTTTCGCCTACAGGCATTTCGCGAATCGGGGTGGCGGCGGCAGCAGCAGCAGCTGCAGTAGACGAGCCAGGATCGCCACTGCCGCCTTCGCAGAGCCCGCCTCCACCATTGGCAGGCAGAGAGTCAGCCACAGGTCCCGTCGTGACAGGAATCATCGACTCCCGTCTAGCCGTGGGATCTCCGCCGGATTCTCCGATGGTGGCCGTGGACTGCTTCAATTTTGCTGCGGCGGACTCCTGCTCCTCCCTGATCTTTGCGGCGACATTTTCCTGCGCCTCCCTGACCTTGGCTATTTTATGCTGGACTGCTGCAAGATTACGCAATGCTTTTCTTAGTGCTTTTAAATGTTCGGTGAGCGACTTCTTTTCTTGCTCGCCCCCCTCATTGAAATGAATCAAAATATCCCGAATTTTGCGCCTTTTCAGGTCCTCATCCACCGCCAGAGCAGCACACTCATTGACCAGACCGTTCTCGAGCAACGACTGCTTGCCCGACATATTGTCCATGGTCACTTTGAAATTCCCACAACCCCTGTTGTCCGCTGCAGCGTCGGCTGTGATGCACAATTTATGCCTGAATTCACGCACCACTGACCCCAGCCCAGCGAGTTCCAATGCCCTTATCACATGGAACGGGGTCTGCTGAACATATTGATTGCCGTCCCTATCAAACAGTTTTCTGACTAACTTGTTGGCCTGCATCTGGAGCTGCAATGGGCATCTCATCACCTTCCGCATCTCAGGACAGAACCCAAACGCATCCGTTTCCTCCCCCGGCTCCATGGAATAGGCGCAGAGCAGCACTCCACAGGCATGTCGCGCTTTGAAGGACTTACCATCGGTCATTAAAACAATTGTTTGTGCAGTTTTCATAATCTCTCGAGCTTTGAAATGAAGTAGATTTCGAAAAAAGGTGCGGGCGATGGCCATTGTTGAATTGCATGGTCTGGGAAACGCCTGCACTGGTCCTTCGGGCGCAAGGCGTCGCGTCTTGGCACCGGAGCGGGGAGTTTGCAGCACGTTCACAACTGCCCCCTCTGCGCGTGCCCTGCGGAGCATATTTTCCTCTTCGCGAAGTCCCATTTCTTCTCGGCCGGCGATGCCTGCCCGCACCTCGTTTGCGAAAGCGCTGCCAAGTTCTTCCATTCTGTATTCCAGCCCGCCGAGGCTGCCTGCCCTGATTTTCAAGGAACCTTGGACTTTCGATTGTACTTCATCAAGGGCCATTCTCTTACCCCCTTGGGCATGCGATGCCACCTCCACCTGGTGAAGTCGCCGACCGTCTGAAGAAACCAACTTGCTGATCTTCTCTCTCGCGCGGCTGGTTGCATGTCGCTCAGCATCGGCTCCTTTCTGCTTGTCGTTGGCCCTTCTCCTCTGGGCATCGGCTTGTTTTCTTGCCTTCTTAACTTGGCTGTGTGCATTGTCGGCACTTTTCTCCGCTTCTATGCGACGAGTTTTCTCCTCCAAGGCCTGGTCCACGGCTTTCTCTCTCCTTTTCTCAGCCTTATTGGCCACCCTGGTCTGTTCGGAGAGCTTGCGCTTGACCTCGTCAGAGCGTCGACTCATTGCCTCTGCGCACTTAGTCTTCTGGGAGAGCTGGCGAGTGAGCTCGTCACAGCGAACCTCTTTCTCCGCCAGACGCGTCAGCAAATTCTCATCCGTCAGAGTCAAACCGCCGCTGCCGGCGCTGCGTACAAGTGCACGTATCTTTTTCTGGACCCGGCTGTCAAGGCAAGATTCACCAGTCCTCTTACTGCATATGGGAACCGCCCCCCAGCCTGAGCCTTCCAGGCAGGTGAAAGTCTGAGACTGACTCTGAGGAGTCTGAGCCTGAGGGAGGCACTGGTACTGACTCATACTCGACGGAAGAGTAGGAAGATCCACAGCAGGGGAGGACAAAAAAGGCGCTGCATCCCGCGGCGGACATGTTGTGGGAGGGCCGTGGCGTCCCGGTGCTTTAGCCACCAACCATTCCAATGCCTGCTTGTCAACATTCGCGTGTGAACCGAGACCAAGGAGCATGTGGAGGTAGCGCCGAGCCATACCTGGCAAACCTTCGTATGACACTTCCAGAGGACAGGTAATCCACTGGAGGCATGCACAGATTTCCCGCGCAACGGCCACGTCCGCAATATTTCTCACTCCTTGGGCAAGAACAGGTTCACCCCCTCGAAACAAAAATAGCTCAGCGTTGTCGAAAGAGAAGCTGCGAATGCTATCATTAAGGGGCAAGAGTGCCAGGAAGGACGTCAAAGACTCAGGGAGCTGATGGTCGGCATCCGCAGGCCCCCACCCCGTCCCCGCAACTGCTGCGTCTCCCGTGAGTCCCGTCTCCTCCGCGGCAGCTGCAGGATCCCTTCCCTCCTCGCCATCGCCCGTACGGCCCGCGCCGCCAGGAGTGCAAGGAGCCTCCGCTGCCGCTTCATGAACACACCCGGGGCCGGCGCCGCGAGGGCTGACAGCTTTGCCACTG
>CAIRTT010000300.1 GCA_903881535.1 uncultured Armatimonadota bacterium | reverse complement strand
GCTAGTCATCCAATTGGGTTTCTTCAGCTATGTGTGCATCCCGGCGGGTTCGGATTAAGGTCTTTTTGTTTTCGATACCCGGAGGATGTCCGTCTGGGATTATGGGTTTTTGTTTTGGCGTTTAGGTTTCTGTGAGACTGACTTCGCTGGTCATCCAATTGGGTTTCTTCAGCTTTGTGTGCTTCCCGGTGGGCTGGTCATCAACACCTTCAATAATCAAATAATCCTTTCATCGGCCCTTTTGTTACTGACAGCAACGCAGATCAAATGCATCAAAATGATTCTGTGCTGCGGTAGATTAACGCCAATGCTGAATGACCTGCGACACGAACGGCAGGCTGGTGAGGTAGATAAATGTTGGAAGTTTCCGTAACTACGTTAAAGTCAAAGCTGGATGCCGGGGATGACTTCATCCTCCTCGATGTCCGAGAGCCGTTTGAAATCGAAATCGCAAGCGTGCCCGGAGCACTCTGCATCCCGATGAACCTTGTTCCACAACGGGTTTCGGAGCTTGACCCGGATGCAGAAATCCTCGTGATGTGCCGTAGTGGTAAGCGCTCCGCTGACATCACCGCTTTTCTGATGCACCAAGGCTTTACCAATGTCCACAATGTCACTGGTGGAATCCTCGCCTGGGCAACGGATGTTGATCCTACCGTTCAAAAGTACTGAGATAAACGAAAAGCCCGCTGGTTGAAGGCGGGCTTTTTAGTTACTTCTCGCGACTACGGCAAGTCCCGCTCATCCAAGCCCGGCTGGACAACCTTAAAGGTCAGCTGCCGCTCAGCAATCGGAATCGTGGTCTCACCATTAATCTTCTGTGGGTGGACCTTTTTATGGAATGAGCTTGAAAGCACGAGGCCAAAGACATTTCGCTCATGCTCGTGGAAGCCCCAGACGATTCGCGCATCCGGTGGGAGCATGATATCCGTCTCAACCTTATAGCCACGCGGACGCATCACCAATCGAACCAGATCCTCCGCAGCAAACACATAGGCCTCCCACGCCACTGGCTGCTGCGGATCGCCAATATCTGGTAGTGGTTCAAGAGGCACCGTGTCCGCTGCTTCACCAAGCGGCTGTTCGGCAATATCGAGAATGTACTCCGGCCATGTGCCATCGATACGCCCTTGCGCGTTCGACATCGCTGTACATTCCTCGAAGAACTCACTCTCCAGCACCAGAACAAAGCATCCCCGACGCTCATCCCAGCCCGCTTCCAGTAAGTGCACATCTGGCGGAAAGGTTGGTATCTCCGAGTGAAATACACCATCACTTGAGCGAATCAATGCGATGACTGATTCCGGGCGAACCATAAGTGCTTGCCACCGGACACAATGCAAGTCGGGCTGCTCTTCTTCTTCCATTACAGGGACATTCAGTACCACATAACCCGATGGTTTGAACAGCCTCCCATAGGCTGATTTTGGCCGAAATATGCATCACCCCGAAGGAATCCAGTCGGCTTTTGTCTGCTTACAAACCCTTTGCGAGAAAGCCACCATCCACAGGAATCATCGTCCCGGTGATGTGCCGAGCGGCTGGGCTTGCAAGGAACAATGCGATACCGGCGATGTCTTCCGGGGCTGCGATCCGCTTGTTTGGGGTTGCCGCAAGGATGACCGCAAGGCGCGCGGGGTCATTCAGGACTGGTGCAGCAAGGTCTGTCTGCGTATACCAGGGTTGCACGGTATTCACAGTGATGCCTTGGTCCGCCCATTCAACCGCTAGTCCGCGTGTCATTTGGTCCATCGCAGCCTTTGTCATCGCATACGGAACACCAGACCCAACGTAGACCTTGCTTGCCACACTTCCGATAAAGACCACACTCGCCGTAGGACTGGCATTCAAGTAGGGATACGCAGCGATAGCCGCATCCCAAGCACTTAGCAGATTCACGCCCAGGATGTGGTCAAACTCAGCACAGCTGTAGTCGATGGCTGCTTTTCGGATGTTGGTTCCAACCGAATGGATTAAGACATCACAGCCGGATAGGAGCTCGGCTGCAGAGGTAATCGATGCTGCGACTTGCCCACCTTTACTGAAATCAGCCTCCACAAAGAGGTGTCCAAGATTGTCCAATGGTGCATTTCGCCCAATCACACAGGTGGTGTGACCTCCATTTAGAAAAGCATCCGCAATCGCCCGACCGATTCCACGGGTCCCCCCGGCCACGATAACTTTCATTGCAGCATTCACCTTCCACCCTCAGACCATCGGAATAACTCTACCCGCTGCAGGCAAGCGCTATGCGTTTAGCCATCAGAACTGCAACGCATGCTTACGCGTGATCGCACTCTGCATCAAACCAATCGCAATACAGGTGGTGATCGCACTCGAACCGCCCTGACTGATCAGAGGCAAGGGCACCCCGGCGACCGGCAACAACCCGCAGTTCATCCCGATATTGACAACCACGTGAAACGCGAGCATCGTCACAACGCCCACCGAAACAAGACGACCCGTACTATGCTCTGATATCACCACTGCCCGAAGCCCTCGGTAAAACAACGCGGCATATAACATCAAAATGGTGACGGAACCCAAAAATCCACTTTCTTCTGCAATCACCGTGAAAATGAAGTCTGTCTGATTTTCAGGCACCCAGTTGCCCGTGTTCTGAATTCCTTTGTTCCACCCCTGACCAGTAAATCCGCCTGCTCCAACCGCAATCGCAGCCTGGTCACTCTGGTAGTTCAGCTTTTTATCCGACTTCTTCAAGCCCACGAGCACCAGGACTCGGTCCTTTTGATATTGGCGAAGCACATTGCCCTTCCATGCAAATGTGGCAAGAAGCGCACACGCCACAATCATCAATGTCAAATGCTGCCAGCGGGCGCCGGCAATCAACACCATCGCAAACCAAATGCACAAGAACACCAGCGCTGTCGTAAGGTCTGGCTGCGCCGCAACAAGAAGAAATGGAATCCCGACGACAATCAACGATTGCATCAGGCCGCCCCATGTCGCAATTCGTCCTCGCAGCTGGCTGAGGTAGTGCGCCATCGTCACAATCACGGCAATTTTTGCAAACTCACTTGGCTGGAGCTGAAAGCCGCCGGGGAGCACAATCCACCTTGATGCGCCCTTGATATCCGAGTGGCGAAACACTGTCGCAACTAACAAAAGGCCAAACAGCGCGATCAGGTACATCACGATGCTGGCACGCCGGGAATTGTTTACATCGATGCCCCCAACGACATACATCAGAACCAATGCAAACCCTTGGATAATCGACTGTTTGATCAGCGTGGATGACAGACCGGTAGGTGTCATCGTTGCGCTTGCAACGCTGATGAGCCCGATAACCGACAAGACGACCGCCAGACCATAGAGGTACCAATCCGAGTTTTTGCGGTAACGTAGTGCCAGAATGTTTAAGAACATGAGCATCATCAGCACCGCATCCACCATCTCCCGGCGACAGATTCTCCTGGGGCTCATGGGGGGCGCGCTGCTCTCCACCAGCAGTCTATCGAACCCCGTATCTGCGGCGCACTCACAGCCCATTGTTGGAGCAGACATCCAGCAGCATACAGAACCAAATGGCCTGTCGATAACGCTAGTACCTATCGCTGGAGATGCGTCCGTCAGCGGCACCATCACGGTACGTTGGGGCACATCCGACCAGCCGACTGGTCAACGCGCAGATGCACACATCCTCGAACATGCCTGGTTTCTAACCACGACCGGTCGTGAAACTGGCGAGATCGACCGCCTGCTCGAAGGTATCGCTGCGGTGGTCAATGCGACGACAAGCCGGGATGCGATCTGTAT
>CAIRTT010000299.1 GCA_903881535.1 uncultured Armatimonadota bacterium | reverse complement strand
GGCCGCGTCTCCAAGCCGAGTTCGTTCGCGATATGGCGCTCGCGGCATCTGGTCTGTTGGTAACAGAAATCGGTGGACCCAGTGTAAAGACCTATCAGCCAGATGGTTTGTGGGAAGAGCTGTCGTTCAAGGGTGATTTTACAGCGCAGTATTATGTTCAGGATCATGGAGAAAAGCTCTATCGTCGTTCGATGTATACCTTTTGGAAGCGCACAGTCCCTCCACCATCGTTACAGACATTTGATGCCCCGGAGCGGGAGTTTTGTATTGTCCGCCGCCCGGCAACAAACACACCACTTCAGGCGCTCGTGTTGCTCAACGACCCAACGTATACGGAGGCATCCCGAATTTTAGCGGAGCGAATCCTCAGTTCGCTGCCCACGGATGCAGCAAGACTTGACAGTGTGTTTACCCGGATACTTTCCCGAAGAGCATCCCAGTTGGAAATAAGGCGCTTTACTGAGCTTCTCGATAAACAGCGTCAACATTTTATGCTTAATAAGAAGGCAGCTGGAGACCTGGTTGTTGTCGGGGAACATCGACGAATGACTGATTTACGAGCGACTGAAGTCGCTGCATGGACAGTGGTTATTCTGAGTGTGATGAACCTCGATGAAGCCATAACGCGGCCTTAATCATTACCCTCATGAATCTTCAGAAATAGTCTTGATTTTCCTGCGGCGATAGGTAGAATTAGGATTGGCACTCAAACCCCAAGACTGCCAAACAGTATTGGGTTGAAGTGAAATTGTAGTTAAAGGAGAGCACCAATATGACCCTACGTCCCCTTGGTGACAAGGTTGTCGTTAAGCCATCTGACGCGGAAGAGCGTTCTGCAGGTGGCATTTTCCTCCCGGATTCAGCAAAGTCAAAGCCTCAGGAAGGCACTGTCATTGCAGTCGGTCAGGGCCGTATCCTTGATAATGGCGAGCGGAATGCACTCAACGTGTCCGTTGGCGATGTTGTTATCTACTCGAAGTATGGTGGAACAGAATTCAAGCTCGATGGCGACACCGTCATGATTCTTGATGAAGATCAGATTTACGCAGTAAAGGGTTAATCACATATGGCAGCAAAAGAGCTTTTATTTGACGAAGCAGCCCGTCGCGCACTCGAGCGCGGTGCAAATGCCGTCGCAAATGCAGTCAAGGTTACACTTGGCCCTCGTGGACGCAACGTCGTCATCGAAAAGAAGTGGGGTTCCCCAACCATCACTAAAGATGGTGTCACCGTTGCAAAAGAAATCGAACTTGAAGACAAGTTTGAGAACATGGGCGCACAGCTCGTTCGCGAAGTAGCATCCAAGACCAACGACATCGCTGGCGATGGAACTACAACCGCAACCGTTCTTGCACAGGCGATTGTCAACGAAGGACTTCGTTACGTTGCAGCTGGCGGCGCTCCTCTGAGCGTGAAGCGCGGCATCGACAAAGCAGTAACCGCTGCCGTCGAAGCGTTGCGTGCAAATGCGATCGCTGTCTCTGATGCAGACATGGTCGCTCAGGTAGCCGCAATCTCTGGTAACAACGACAAGGAAATCGGCCAGCTTATTGCCGAAGCACTTGACAAGGTTGGCAAAGATGGCGTTATCACCGTCGAAGAATCTAAGGGTACCCAGACGACACTTGATGTTGTCGAAG
>CAIRTT010000298.1 GCA_903881535.1 uncultured Armatimonadota bacterium | reverse complement strand
GGCTATGTTGGCTTTGAGGATGGTGGTCAGCTAACAGAGGTGATTCGGCGGAATCCGTATTCTGTGATTTTGCTCGATGAAGTCGAGAAAGCCCATCCTGAAGTCTTCAACCTTCTCTTGCAAGTCATGGAAGATGGTCGCTTGACGGATTCGCAGGGACGTGTTGTAGACTTCCGGCACTGTGTTCTGATTATGACCAGTAATATCGGAAGTCAACATATCAACCGGGAGCCATCTATTGGTCTCCGTAAGGATGTCCTGCAAGGTGTTACCGCAGCAGAACACTCTGCAATGAAAGAGCGTATTCAGGAAGATATCAAGAGGGTATTCCGACCGGAGTTTATTAACCGCTTGGACGACATTATCGTCTTCCAATCGCTGACTGCGAAGGAAATCCGTTTGATTGTAGACCTGATGCTTTCCTCAGTTCGAAAGCAGGTTGCACAGCAGGGGATGACGCTACTTGTCCAAGATGCAGTGATTGACAGGCTTGCTCTGGTCGGATTTGACCCACAATACGGTGCACGGCCGCTAAGAAGGGCTGTCCAACGATTGGTCGAAGATCCATTATCTGATGAAGTATTGCTTGGTAGATTCACATCAGGTGATACTATTGAAGCCGTACTGGATGGCGAAGGGGAGACGGCAGTCGTTGTCTTCCGCAAAGTCGAGGACAACGCGATAGAAGAGTCAAGTGAGGGTTCCGAACCTCTAAGAATAGAGGCTTCAGAGCAAGGTTGACTTGACAGCGCTTTGCGTGAATGGTATCTTATCGGTCGTTGACAAGCTCGATAAGGGCGAGTGGTGAAATGGCAGACACGCTGGTCTTAGGAGCCAGTGCCGCAAGGCGTAGGGGTTCAACTCCCCTCTCGCCCATCATCACGCAAAGGTCATGCGGGAGTAGCTCAGTGGTAGAGCGCTACCTTGCCAAGGTAGATGTCGCGAGTTCGAATCTCGTCTCCCGCTTCCCCCATATTTGGGTGGCTTAGCGGGTACTGGTGCTTTATGCGTCCGGTACCTTTTATTTTGTTACTGGTCACTATGGTGGGGCAAGGAGAAGGTTTGCGATGCAGGTTGTAAATGAACAGATTGACCCATGTAAGGTTCAACTGACGATCACCGTTGGTGAAGAGCATCTCGAGGGTTCTCGCAAAAAGGCTGAGCAACAAGCCATTGCAAAAGTACAACTGCCTGGCTTCCGCCGTGGCAAAGTACCTGCGCTGATGGCACTCAAGTATGTCGATCCAGGTGCAGTGCGTCAGCGTGCAGTTGAAATGTCCGTTCCGGATATTTATAAGGCCGCCCTTGAGCAGGAAGGCATAGTTCCTTTCCACGATCCTGAATTTGAGTTTATTGAGTATCCAGAGGGTGGGGAGTTGGTCTTCAAGGCCACCGTTCCATTGGCACCCAATGTTGAACTCGGTGAATACAAGGGTCTTGCAGTCGAAAAGCGAAATCTGATTATCACTGACGCCGATGTCACTGAGCAGGTTGAACAGCTTCGTGCACGCCACTCTCAGTTTGAGGTTGTCGAAGGCGCAATCTCACAGACCGGTGACATGGTACTTGTGGACCTCACAGCATCCGTCGAAGGAAAAGATCTTCCTGAGCTTGCAGAACCCAAGGCTACGGTTATTGAGATTGGTCGGAATATCCCTGATCTCGACAATGGCCTAATTGGTTTGACTGCTGGTGATGTAAAAACCATTGAGGCTATCTATCCAACGGATTTTCCGGATGAGACACTTCAGGGCAAGAAGGCAACGTTCGGTATCACAGTAACGGAAGTTCGACAAAAGAACCTTCCGGAAGTGAACGATGAGTTTGCTGCAAAGGCGCATCCTACTGCTAAGACTGTCGATGAGCTGCTCATCGCGATTCGCGAGGGGTTGAACGCTTCCTCCGATGAAATGTCTAACAATGAGCTGGATGTCAAACTTGTGCAGGCTGCTGTTGCAAATGCATCCGTCAACTTCCCTGACATTTTGCTGCGTGCTGAAGTCGAAGCCGAAGCTCGCCAGCTTGAAGAGCGACTTCGAGAACAGAACATCACGGTCGAACAGTATCTTTCAGCTACCGGCAAGTCCGTCGAGCAGATTTTGGAAGAGATGTCATCCGGGGCACGTGTTCGTATCTCCAACAGCCTGACACTTGCGCAGATCGCACGGGAAGAGTCGATTACAGTCGATGACGCCGATGTTGATGTGCAGATTGAAGCACGTGCTGTTGCAGCCAAGGTTAGCGCCGGGGCTGTACGCAAGTATGCAGAACAGAACAATACGCTGAATCAGTACCGTGATCAGGCGATGACACAGAAGATTCTTGCGTTCCTTCGCTCTGAAGCTGTTGTGTCGGAAAACTCCTACACAGCGGATGAAATGCGTGCAGCAAACGAAGCTCTTACTTCGGTTGAGTCAGTTGCTGTCGAAGCGGCTGCCGAGGAAACTCCTGCAAAGCCAAAGCGCAAACCTGCTAAGGCTAAGGAAGCGACAGATGATGTTGCTGTTTCTGAGGCTGATGGAACCGATGCAAAGCCTGCGCCGCGTAAGCGGACCAAAAAGGCTGATGCTGAAGCTGAAGGTTAGTTAGTCCCTGACGAACGATGGAGAAATAATGCGATGCCGATAATCCCAAGTGTTGTTGAACAATCCGCCCGTGGTGAACGGTTCTTTGACATCTACTCAAGATTACTTCGGGATCGCATTATCTTTCTGGGGGATGCGATTGACGATACTGTAGCGAACATTGTAATCGCTCAGCTTTTGTTCCTTGAGCGCGAAGATCGCAATCGGGACATTGAGCTATATGTGAACTCACCAGGCGGTTCTGTGAGTGCAGGACTTGCGATCTTTGACACCATGAACTTAGTGCAGTGTGATGTCGCTACAATCTGTGTAGGACAGGCTGCGTCGATGGGAGCTATCCTCCTGACGGGTGGCGCCAAGGGAAAGCGCTATGCGCTTCCACATTCACGAATAATGATTCATCAGGTTAGTGGAGGCACCCAAGGGACCGCCTCTGATATTGGTATTCAATACAAGGAAATGTTGAAGTATCAAGACCTTCTGGCAGGAATCTTGCAACGACAAACAGGGCAAGAGCTTGAACGAATCGTAAAAGACATGGATCGTGATTACTTCATGTCCGCGGAAGAAGCGACCGCATACGGTTTGGTAGACCAGGTGCTAGTACGTTGATGTGATGTGGCCTATCTGGGCAACGTCGCTCAGGAAATAGGTTGTTTCATGGCACAGCGGAAAGATTGGGAATCGAACGACGATAGGTGTGTACTTTGCGGTAAACATCGGGATGTCGTTCGGAAGTTGGTTTTAGGAATATACGGCGGTATTTGTACTGACTGTGTTTCCCTTTGTCTTGAAATTCTCAAATCTGATTCAAAATCTGTTGAGCCCCTAGTCTCTTCCAAGACACTAAAGCCAAAAGAACTCCACGCAATCCTAGACCAATACGTAATTGGGCAGGATGCTGCTAAGCGTGCATTGTCAATTGCCGTTTACAACCATTATAAACGGATTGATGCGCCAGCATCCGATGTTGAGATTCAAAAGTCGAATATCCTCTTAATGGGACCCAGTGGATCTGGTAAGACGCTTCTCGCACAGACACTCGCACGGACCATTGGGGTTCCATTTGCAATTGCAGATGCAACAGCTCTAACCGAAGCTGGCTATGTTGGTGAAGATGTAGAGAACATTCTTCTACGCTTGATTTCTGCCGCTGAAGCGATGGCATCATCACAAGATGAAGCAATCTCCTTGGCCGAAAATGGAATCATCTTTATCGATGAAATTGATAAAATCTGTCGAAAGCAAGATGGCCCGAGTATAACGCGTGATGTTAGTGGGGAAGGAGTCCAGCAGGCCCTTCTCAAGATCCTGGAAGGTACCGTCGCCAACGTTCCCCCACAGGGCGGACGGAAACATCCTCAACAGGAATACCTTCAAATCGACACGAAGAACATTCTCTTCATGTGCGGTGGTGCGTTTGATGGCCTTCAAGATGCGATTAATAAACGGCGTCAGGTCCAGGGGATGGGATTTCTTGCAACAGCCGTGGATGCGTCTCCACTTGTTACAACAACAGACCTTGAGCCGGAAGACTTTGTACGCTTCGGTTTGATTCCCGAATTTGTCGGGCGACTTCCGGTGATGTGTGCCCTGGATGCCTTGGACGAAACAAGTATGGTGCGTGTGTTGCAGGAGCCCAAGAATGCGCTGATGCGACAGTATGCCCGACTGCTCGAGTTGGACGGTGTGAAACTCACTGTAACCGAAGATGCAAAACTTGAAATCGCCCGCAAAGCCATTACGCTTGGGACCGGTGCACGTGGCCTGCGGACAATTATGGAACGCTTGCTTGGACCGTGTATGTATGAGCTTCCGAGTCAGTCCGAAGTTAGTGAGGTCGTCCTTACATCCGGGTACGTCTTGGGTACAAGTGAGCTCGAATATCTGTATAAGACCCAACAGGCTGCCTAAACGGGTGGGTAACCCGCCCACGTACTTCCATGTTCCTTTGCTACTTACAGCCAAGTAGGTTGGTGACACTGAAGGCTATTGGGAGTTTAATAAAAAAGATCCTCAGTCCAGCTGACTACATTGTGTAGCACCGCCGGATCGAGGATCTCTTTTGTGTTTGCTGAGTCTAGCGGATTAGGGCACGCCTACGTTGTCGCATAATCTGGACCGGTTTCTGGTCCGCACATTGGACATCTACACGCACATCCGAACCATCTAGATGATAGGCGATGTACGGCACGTAGTCATATTCCAAATAATCAGCCCAAACCTCACCGGTGTTGGATGACTGGACAGGCGGCGTTTCCACCAGATGAACTCCCGCAGCCCGGTTACCCATCGGGTATACGAAAACTTTGGGGCCTAGTCCAGTTGACCATTCGACGATTACCCTATTGGTATTAGGTGATGCAGACAAGAATGCCTCCCATGACCTTACTCGCCAACGGAGTGCGTTGCCATCAATCGGAGGTAAGGAAACAGATGCATGGCTGCTCATCAGGCCAACAACTCCACAGGGTTTTCCATTACACGCTTGAAGGCTCCGAGGAACATCGCTGCATCGCTTCCATCAACAACGCGATGGTCTGCCGAAAGGGTCACTTTCATACGGCGTCGAGCAACAATCGCTCCGTTTACGACGGCTGGAACGGTTCTTGTGCCAGAAACGGCTAGGATGGCACCTTCACCTGGATTGATAATCGCAGCAAAGTTTTCGACATCAGCGATGGCACCCATATTGGAAATGGTGAACGTTCCACCCGAATACTCGCTCGGGGCAAGCTTTCCAGCGCGTGCCTTCTCGGCAAGCTGCTTGACAGTACGTGAGATATTTCGAACGGACATCGCATCAGCGTTCTTTACAACAGGAACAATCAGTCCATCTGGTAACGAAACCGCTACACCAATATGTGCCGACTTTGAGATGATCCGTTGATTGTTGTCAAACTTGCTGTTGACGACAGGAACCTCGATTAGAGCACATGCGCTGGCTTTGACAATCAAGTCGTTTACAGAGACCTTAGGGATCTCTCCGCCTGCGTTCTTGTTCAGCTGCTCACGAACGGTCAGAAGTGCTTCCATATCCACTTCGACGGTTACGTAGATGTGTGGAACCTGCTGTTTGGACTCGGTTAAACGCTTTGCGATTGTCCGACGCATCGCATTGTATTCTTGAACTTCCACTGCATTGACAGGGGAGGCCGACATGCTCGATGCGGATGCGCCTGCAATAAGTGCCTGTACATCAGCAGCCTTGATTGGTCCAGCAGACTGAATGGAACTCAGGCTGACATGGTTTGCTGCTGCGATGGCACGGGCCAGTGGACTTGCCTTGATGTGGACAGCGTCTGCAGCCATCTCAAGAACGACGGGTTCACCGGAAACACTTGCTGAACCGCCGAGGCCCTCAGGGAGAGCGCACGCAAGGGAGTCACCAAACGGTTTCCAGGAGCCATCCGATGCAACTGCCGTAACGACAGGCGACTGCACGAGTGCTGCTGTTGATGCGTCAACCGATGTTGCTGTGACCACTGGAGCTGATGCTGTGACTGGTGCGGCAGCGGCTGTTGGAATCGTCTCGTCGATATTAGAGCCATCGCCAATACGCGCAATCGGTTTACCGACGGGTACAGAGACGCCGGCGGCATACCCAATCCATTCAAGGACGCCTGCTATGTCGGCGCCCACTTCGACATTGGTCTTGTCAGTTTCAACTTCGAAAATTGGATCGTCTGATTTTACAGAATCTCCAACGTTCTTAAGCCAACGGACAATCTTGCCTTCTTCCATCGCATCGCCGAGCTTCGGCATAATGACATCTGCCATGGGGTTACCTTCCTAAAGTCCGCTTTGCAGCGATTACGATGTCATGTTCGCTTGGGAACGAAATGTTCTCCAAGTTACGGGCAAATGGCATTGGAACGAATGCTCCCGTTACACGCTGTACAGGCGCATCCAGATCGTAGAATGCGCGTTCAGCAATTTGTGCACTGATTTCAGCAGCGCAGCCATACAATCCCCATTGCTCTTGAACGACCACGGCGCGGTGCGTTTTCTTGATTGATGCAATCGGTGTTGCCATATCGAGAGGCAATAAGGTACGCAAGTCAACGACTTCCGCTGAAATACCTTCCTGTGCCAGAATGTTCGCTGCCTTCAAACACTGAATCGTCATCGTCGAATAACCAATCAACGTGACATCCGTACCGGCCCGAAGCACATTGGCTTTGCCGAAAGGTACGGTGAAATCAGGATCATCCGGGACTTCACTCAGACCAGGCAAGATTGCATCCAGTACGTCTGGCTTCTCAAAGTAAAGGCGGAGCGCTTCCATAACAATTACAGGATTGTCATCGCGCATCGCCGTCTTGAGGAGTCCCTTCATATCTGCAGGTGTTGCAGGCATGACAACCTTGAGTCCTGGAACGTGGGCGAACAAAACCTCGAGGCTCTGCGAATGCTGTGCACTCAGCTGACGGCCAACTCCGGATGGGCCACGAATGACCATCGGGACCTTGAACTGCCCGCCAAACATGTAACGAATCTTCGCTGCATGGTTGATGACCTGATCGTAGGCAACCATCGCAAAGTCCATACGCATCATCTCGCAGACTGGGCGAAGGCCAGCCATTGCGGAGCCGATGCCCAGTCCGAGGATACCAACCTCAGAAATAGGTGTATCCACAACACGCATCGGGCCGAATTCTTTCAGGAATCCGCTTGTTACACCAAGAGTGCCCAAGTACTGTCCGACTTCTTCACCTGCGATGAAAACTCGGTCGTCGGCGAGCATTTCTTCACGAAGGGCGGATGTAATTGCATCCGCGTAGCGCAATCTAGCCATTATGCGTACACATCCTTTATAAGCTCACTTGGATCTGGGTAGGGGGAGTCATCAGAGAACTTCATCGCTGCTTCAGCCGATGCATACGCTCTGGCTTGCATATCAGCGATCAGTTCGTCCGTCAGGACACCAAGTTCAAGTAACTTTTCTTGCGCGAACTTGATCGGATCCAGCTGGTCCTTAGCTCGTGCTACTTCATCACGTGTGCGGTACGTCGACTGGGTAACAGGGGTGTCTGCCGCGCCATGACCGTGGTAGCGATATGTCTTGAATTCGACAAACACGGGATGAGGATCTTCCTTCATCTCTTGAATGATCTGAGCCATTTGCTCATGTACTTCGAAAATGTCCTGACCGTTTATCGTAACAGAGCGCATCGCGAAGGAATCAACCCGGCTCCGAAGATTTTGGTTTGCGTGGCTACGTTCGATGGAGGTTCCCATCGCATAACCATTGTTTTCGAGAGCGAAGATTACTGGCACTTTGTAGAGCTGGGCCATGTTCAGTGTCTCGTGGAAGGCTCCCTGATTCATCGAACCATCGCCGAAGAAACATGCGCACACGTTCTTCTGGTTTCGGTACTTGAGGGCCCATCCGAGTCCGAGAGCAATCGGGACATTTCCACCAACGATGCCATATCCGCCGTAAAAGCCACGGGCAGCATCACAGATGTGCATACTTCCGCCCTTGCCTTTGGAACAGCCGGTTGCTTTACCACAAATCTCGGCCATCACCTCGCCAGGGTCGGAACCTGCTGCAAGCGCGTAGCCGTGGTCACGGTAATGTCCAATGAAGCAGTCACCTGCTGCCAAGTCCATTCCGCCGATCAAACCTACCGCGATAGCCTCTTCACCAGAATACAAGTGCATGTAGCCGCCCATCCCGTGGGCTGCCGCATTGTTCCACTCTTTTCCGATAAGCTCTTCAAATTCGCGGATGTAAACCATCTGCTCATAGAAGCGGACATATTTCGTCAAATCTAGCGTAGGCTTCTTGGCCATCTGAACTCTCCGTTTCAAACCCGTCCAACTTACGGGTAGTCCCCGACAGGACAAACCGTGCGATTATACCTTTATCAATTCACATTTTCCGTTATGAGACCGCCGACCTGTCGGCCAGTTTTCTCCAATAAAAGTTGTTACCTTACAACTTTGTCGCAATCAACCGATATCCACCCCACAACACGTGTGATTCGTTGCATGTTCTTCTTCTCGGTGATGTCATTTATTCAGCTTTGCCGCCTCGTTCAATTCGACCTCAACGGATTGCAACTGAACTTTCAATTTTTCCAGAATGTTTGCATCTGGTGAACTCAAAACCAGCTGTGTTTCACTCTCAAGGCTTTGAATGACGGTAACAATGGCATCAACATTTTGCTCCATAGTAATGCCCGCTATGGAACCAATCAAGAGTCCTGGTTGCAGGTTCAGCTTTTTTGCCACTCGGAGGCCTGCCCGGTAGGCACCAACCAGATCTGTGGCCTTTGCTTTCTGCTTTTGCGACTGTATCGGCACCCAAGCGACACGTTGTGATCCAAGCCCGGTTCCTGCTGTTTCTACTACTTGTCCAACTTTGGCATCTTTACTGGCATCTAGTACCTGACGGATATCCTTAGCGATGAGCTGCTGAGCAGGTCCAGACAAGCTAGTCCATTCGGATATGCGGGTTAGTGTGGGAACGACCCAAATTCCAATACCTTTAACGGCCGGCATCGGGCCAACCTGCATTCGGATGGAACATCCCTTAATCGTGACCGACCAGAAATCGCGGCTAGCCTGTTGTCGATGTCCGCTTGCAATGGACACGCCTGTCGCAACAGCAATCATCGATGCATTAATGACGATGGCGATAGGCATCATCGGTTTGCCTTTGGCTGCCATATACATAGTGAAGTAGGAGCCAATGACACCGATGAGGCCGAGGAGTATCCCGGCAAGCGTAAGCTTTACACCGGACAGCCAAAAGCGCTTGACTGCCTGACCATAGGCAATGAAGCCAAGGAGCAGGATGACGGCATAGCCACCAAATAATGTATCGTTCAACTTGAGGGGCTCCCCGCAGCGCGAATGGCATCAGCCACATGCTCAACCCAGTGATCAACCAACTCTTGCGACCGGGCTTCTACCATCACTCTGACGGTTGGTTCCGTACCACTGGCGCGTACTAAAATGCGTCCATTTCCAGTGAGAGCCGTCTCGGCATCGGCGATGACTTTTGAAACCGATGCGGATGACTCCCACGCGTGTTTATCCTGGACCCTAAGATTCAAGAGGCGCTGAGGGTAGGGGACTATCTCATCAATCCAGTTTGCGACGGTGGTTCCGGTTCGTTTCAGAATTCTCAGACATTGGAGTGCAGCCAAGATTCCATCACCTGCGGGTGAAATATGATGTAACAAAATGTGTCCACTAGGCTCACCACCGATTGTTGCACCCGATTTTCGCATTAGGTCCGCTACATTTCGATCGCCAACGGATGAGCGAAGCAGCTTGATATCTGACTTTCGGAGGCGATCATCCAGCCCTAAGTTACTCATCACGGTGCCGACCACGGCCTCAACAGGATGACCATCGTGAAATTTTGAAAGTTCAGCATTCATCAGGATCTGATGGTCGCCGGTTAGGATGCGGCCCCGGTGGTCACAGAGAAGGACTCTATCTGCATCTCCATCAAAAGAAATACCAAGATCGTAGCCTAGGGACTGAACGGTTTTTACCAGGAAGTCTGTGTGGGTTGAGCCACATCCGTCATTGATGTTGTCACCATTTGGCATCACACCAATACTATGGATTTCCGCTCCAAGGTCTGCAAAGAGCTGGGGAGCGATGTTGGATGCGGCACCATTTGCGCAATCAAGTACGATCCGCAGTCCATCCAACAGGTCCCCTGACATCGACGTAATCAGCTCATCCGTGTAATCGCACACAATGCTGGGACAATCGATCAGCCTGCCAATCGCTTGTCCAGAAACTCTGGGGTGCGTCTGCCAAACCCTACACTCATCCGCAATCAGCGCTTCCAATGCATCAGGTAATTTGCAACCATCAGCCCCGAAAAACTTAATGCCATTGTCAGGTGCGGGGTTATGGGATGCGGATATCACGACTCCTGCAGCAGCTCCAGTAGAGCGCGTGAGACAGCTGATTCCAGGCGTCGACAAGACGCCTACCGTCCACACATCGCGTCCCTGAGACATCGCGCCAGCTGCGAATGCACACTGCAACAAGCCAGCTGAGCGCCGGGTGTCTGTGCCGATCACAAAATGGGATGAAGAGGGTATCTGCCTTGCGGCGGCTGCACCTAATGCCGTTGCGATTTCAACTGTAAGTTCGACATTTGCGAGGCCACGAACCCCATCTGTCCCAAAGAGCGCTGCCATTGCTTGCTACCTAATTCTCACGAACATTTATTGTGACATCTACAACGGGATCGCCAGTAAATTTGCTAGTAATCCCTGACGGTAATCTAACGTGCTTTCGTACGATTGTCGATTTAGTAATACCGTCCACGGGAAGATCAAGCGTAATGTTTTGTAGATCCGCTAGGGCTTCCGCTGTTCCTCGGAGCTGGAGTGTGGATGGCGTGACAGAGTATCCGGATACCGTCACGAGATTACCTGTAGTTCCTG
>CAIRTT010000297.1 GCA_903881535.1 uncultured Armatimonadota bacterium | reverse complement strand
GCTGCTATCTACATCTGCCACTGGAAAGTCAAACAAGCTCACATCTTCACTGACAGTCACAGCATTGGCTACGGGTAAGCAGATAGAACTACAGACTCCCGGTTACCTTCTCGATGCAACGATCGTCAATGGAATCGGCTATGTCGTTTGCGAGCAGTCCCATGAAGTCCTTCGCGTCGATCTCGCCGCCGGTACCCTCTTGCCGTCGATCAAGGTTGATCGTCATCCCCACAAGCTTTACTTCAGTGCCGCTAACAAACAGCTGTATGTCACCAACACCACATCCGACACACTCGTAGCAATATCTACGGATACCAACACTGTAACCGGGCGAATATCGCTGTCTCCAAAAGATGTTGCAAAGGTCTCCGGCGGAAACCCAACGGGTGTTACCGTAACTTCGGATGGCAAGACAGCTTATGTGGCTCTGTCTGCAATGAATGCTGTCGCCGTCGTCGACCTTACAAAGCAACGTGTGAGTGGTTACATCCCGGCGGGTTGGCAACCAACCGATGTCACACTCAGCGCAGACCGGCTTTTCATCAGTAATGCGAAGGGTGATCAGAACAAGTGGGCCAATGGTGCTCCAAAGCAATACATCCAACTGTTGCTCGAAGGAACGATTCAATCACTGCCACGTGCATCCATTTCAGGACAGCTCGGTCGCTGGTCGCAAATCGTAGCAGTCAATAATCGATTTGACCGCCTCGCGAAACAAGTCGATGCGTTTAGCAATCCTGGTATTGAGCACGTCATCTACATCATTAAAGAGAATAGAACCTACGACCAAGTCCTTTCAGATATTCCACGGGGAAACAGAGATGAGAGTCTGTTGATGTTTGGGCGGGATGTCACTCCGAATCAGCACGCGATTGCAGAGCGCTTTGTCCTTCTTGATAACTTCTACTGTGCAGCGGAAGTATCTGGAAATGGCTGGAACTACTCGGTAGGTTCCCTTGCAAACCCTTACATCGAACGTAATGTGGCCTATGGCTACAATGGCCACGATCGTCCATATGACTACGAAGGCACGAATAATGGCGTTCCAGCGGATCGCTTTGACATCACCGATGTAGGTCGTCCAAGCGGCGGCTATATCTGGGACAAGGCCATCCAGCACAAGGTCTCGCTGCGTAACTACGGTTTCTTCACCGATGATGTTGAGCTGCCTCGTAAAACGGCTGAAGAAGGTGCCGCAGGCCAATCTAACTGGCCGGTCAAGAAGGCACTTGTGGGAGTGACACACACAGGCTATCGACAATACGATCTTTCGTTTCCAGACAGTGAAGCAATCGTAAAACATGGATTGCCACTCGCACCAAAGCAAACAGCAACTTCTGGACCCGATAATGACCCCTCCCGTTACACAATTTGGAAGCGAGACTTTGACAAGCTAGTTTCAGCGAACAAAGTACCGAAATTGATGTTTGTTCGCTTTGGAAATGACCATACAGCGGGCGCGAGCGTCGGGATGCCATCTCCACGGGCGATGGTCGCTGACAATGACTTCGCCGTCGGACAGCTTGTAGAGACAATCTCTAAATCCCCGATTTGGAAGAAGTGCGCGATTTTCATTATCGAAGATGATGCACAAAATGGCTATGACCACGTCGATGCTCACCGCTCGACCGCATATGTAATCTCACCATTCATCAAGAAGTCCACTCTTGATTCGTCGTTCTATAACACAGACTCTGTGCTACGAACGATTGGGTTGTTGCTTGGTATGAGCCCGATGACGATCATGGATGCCACGGCATCGCCATTTGCCATCTTTGGAAACAAGCCTGAGAACGATGCAGTGTTCACTGCGATTCTTCCATCGAAGGAAATCATCGGTGATGTCAACGCAAAGCGAAGTGCGGATGCAGCATTGAGTGCGAAGATTCCTCTCACCAGTGAGGAAAGCGAGATCGATGAACAGCTCAATGGAATTCTTTGGCGAACCCAGTTTGGTAACAGCCGTCCTGAACCGCGGCGTGTCCATAAGTTTGCAGCAGCGCCGACTCCAGAGTTAAAGTAAAAAGCACGATTCAACTTTCGGACAAATACCCAGCGTGATAGACTTCGCACCGGAGTGGTTTGGGTGGTCGCAGGTGAAAGCCTGAGGAAAGTCCGGGCTGCGCAGGGCAGGATGCTGGCTAACGGCCAGGCGGGGTGACCCGACGGAAAGTGCAACAGAAAGATACCGCCATCTTATTGATGGTAAGGGTGAAATGGTGCGGTAAGAGCGCACCGGAGTGGCGGAGACGTCACTGCCCGGCAAACCCCATCCGCAGCAAGGTTCGAACAGGAGAAGATGACGTTGCCCGCCGATTCTCCGGGTAGAACCGCATGAGCTATCAGGCAACTGCTAGCCAAGAGAGATGACCATACAAAGACAGAACCCGGCTTATAGAGCCACTCCAATCTATTCAGGACCACATCACCATGAGCTTCTTCCACCACGTGTACTTCTACCCAACAGAGTCTGCCAACCCGACTGATCAAGCCGAGCTCATTGGTATGTGCCAGAACCTTCTGGCAACCATCCCAGGACTAACGACATTTGCACTTGGAACTCCAGCAGGCACAGATCGTCCAGTGGTCGACAATGACTACATCGTGGCATTGCTACTCGAATTCCCGGATGCAGCCGCCGAGAAGGAATATCAAGTACACCCACAGCACATCCAGTTTGTAGCCGAGAGTCGGCGCCTCTGGAGCACTGTAAAGGTATTTGACAGTAACGGACTGTAGTTGTGGTGACACGTCTCCCTGCATTGGCTGCCGGAACACGGATTTGGGCCATTGCAGACTCTCACCTAAGCTTCGAACGCCCTGACCGTGACATGACACGGTTTGGGGATGAATGGATTGACCATCCAACCCAGCTTCTAGAGGGTTGCCGTGCGAATGTGGCGGACAATGATGTTCTACTCATCGCTGGTGACCTTTCATGGGCACGAAAGCGCTCTGAAGTCGGTCAGGATTTGGAATTTCTTGCGAGCCTACCTGGGAACAAGATAGTTATCCGCGGCAATCATGACCATTGGTGGAAGGCTAAGCAGCCAATCAGTTTCCCTGGTTTGCTGGAACCTCCCGTCATATTTGGAGATAACGAAATCGGGATTGTCGGAGTTCGCGGCTGGCAAACGCAGCGTCTACCGAGTCCAGACCATGATGCCAAAATGCTGGCACGTGAGCTTTCCCTTCTCACGAAACAGCTCAGCGACATTGGTGACTGTGGCGTAAAGATTGTAATGACGCATTACCCAGCTCAACCGTTTACGCCAACGCTGCAAGCACATCACGTAAACTCAGTCGTCTTTGGCCACGTTCATCTAAGGTCTCTACCCGAGGATGAGATTTTCGCCGTCGGAAACGAGCTCATCGATGGCGTTAGGATGCGCTGTGTGGCAGGTGATCGGCTAGCCTTCGTCCCAGTTCAGATTTATCCCGATACGAACATCGACTAGTTCCAAGGACTGTCCCGGTCCAAACCTACGACTATCTCGCTCTACTTGGTGACATCTGCTAGCCATTTTCCGAATGCTGTCGCATCTTTGGCTGTCGTGTAATCTGTCGTGCCGAGGAGTTTGCCGGTTGCATCGAGGACTGCATAGCGTGGCAATGTCGCATCTTTGAATGTGTCAAGCTGATACTTAGTATTCACTGCGGCTACGTCAGATGTCGCATACTCCCCCTGGTCCGTAAACAACCGCACACGGACCATCTTCTCGAGGAAAGGCTTCACTTCAGGCTCCGGCATCACGTTTAATTCAACATCCCGGCAGTTGGTACACGTATGCCCTGTGATGTCTACAAAGATGAGCTGACCAGTAGCTTTTGCGACCGACTGGCCGGCTGCAAGCGTTGGTAAGAAGGTTATGTCAGTGGCTGACTTTGGCGGCGGAGGTAGGAACTGCCCAATAAATCGCACAACTGGACGCCCTGAGACTCCGTAGAGACAGTAGAGCCCAGTAGCGATGAATAGACCTGC
>CAIRTT010000296.1 GCA_903881535.1 uncultured Armatimonadota bacterium | reverse complement strand
CGGATTCAGGCACTGCGGCCCGGGCTCCAACTGCGGCAGGCCTGGATGGCCATTGATGCCGTCGATACGGCCCTGCAGGAGAAGGTCGAGTTCGCCTTCTCCGAGCGTTACGGGTTCCTGACAGCCTGCCCCACCAATCTGGGCACCGGCATCCGTGTGAGCGCTATGCTCCACCTTCCTGGCTTGGTCTTGGCCGAGCAGATAAACCAGATTATCCAAGCCGTTAACAAGTTGGGGTTGGCAGTGCGCGGCCTCTATGGCGAGGGCACCGAGGCGCTGGGCAATGTCTTTCAGGTCTCCAATCAGATGACCCTTGGGGAGCCGGAAAACGACATCGTCGAACGCATCAACAAGGTTCTGCTCCAGATCATTGAGCACGAAGAAAACGCGCGACTCTCCCAGATGGAGAAGAAGCCCGCTGTATTGCTCAACCACATTGGTCGTGCCTACGGCGTGTTGGGAAACAGTTGGAGCATTTCCTCCAAGGAGGCCATGAATCTGATCAGCTTCCTGCGGCTCGGCGTTGACCTGGGGGTTTTCGGCAAAACGCCGAAGTCGCTCACCGACGAACTCTTCCTCCGCAGCCAGCCGGCCCACCTTCAGCTGGCGCATCCACTTCGCGAGAAGCTAGGTTCCGATGAGCGAGACTTGTTCCGGGCTCAGATGCTCCGTGAGCGGACCTCGCTAATTCCCAGTCCCGATCCCCAGGCCTTGCTGGGGCGGCGCGACGAGGGATCTCCTGAGTAAAGGGGATCCCGGAAAACCCTTCGGAAATCAGTCTGGTAGGCTAATGCCCAGTTTTTGGGCTGCCTGCATGACGTCTTTGTCACCGCGTCCGGACAGATTTATGATGATCACCGCATCCTGGGACATAGTTGGCGCACGCTGGATGGCTCCCGCTACGGCATGGGCACTCTCCAGCGCCGGAATAATCCCCTCTAGCTTGGCTAGACGCAGGAAGGCATCCAGAGCCTCCGTGTCGGTGGCGTAGGTGTATTCCACGCGGTTTTGATCGTTCAGCCAAGCGTGCTCGGGTCCAACCGCCGCATAGTCGAGTCCCGCGCTGACACTGTGGGTGAGCTGGATCTGTCCGAACTCGTCCTGAAGGATAAAGCTGCGGGTGCCTTGCAAAACGCCTAGAGAGCCGCCCTGGAAGCGTGCGGCATGCTTCTCGGGCAAGATACCCTCGCCACCCGCTTCGACTCCCAGCATTCGCACAGAGGGATCGTTCAGGAATGGGTAGAACAATCCGATGGCGTTGGATCCGCCGCCGACGCAGGCAATGAGCAGGTCTGGCAGGCGTTTCTCACGTTCTAGGATCTGGGCACGGGCCTCGTCTCCCATGATTCGGTGAAAATTGCGGACCATGACCGGGTAGGGGTGGGCGCCGTAGGCCGTGCCCAGGATATAGTGTGTCGAACGGACGTTCGTCACCCAGTCACGCATGGCCTCATTGACCGCCTCCTTGAGGGTTTGCTGGCCGGCCTTCACGGGAACCACCTCGGCCCCGAGCATCTTCATGCGGTAGACATTGAGTTCCTGCCGCTTGCAGTCGACCGCCCCCATGTAGATGACACATTTCATGCCAAACATGGCCGAAACGGTGGCCGTTGCTACGCCGTGCTGACCTGCTCCGGTTTCGGCGATGATCCGAGTCTTGCCCATTCGCTTGGCCAGCAGTACCTGGCCCATGGCGTTGTTAATTTTGTGGGCACCGGTGTGCAGCAAATCTTCCCGCTTCAAGTAGATCCGTGCCCCACCCAGAGCCTTTGTCAGGCGCTCGGCGAAATACAGGGGTGTCGGCCGTCCCACGAACTCCTTGAGATAGTAATCGAGTTCCCGCTGGAACTCTGGGTCTTGCTGGGCGCGCCAGTATTCGTCCTCGAGCTG
>CAIRTT010000295.1 GCA_903881535.1 uncultured Armatimonadota bacterium | reverse complement strand
GCGTCGATGCCTTTCGCAAGGAAGTCGAAGCGCGAAGTGGCGTCACCTTTGCGCCTCCTGTGCCCGTTACGTTTACCCTGCAGGGCGACCGCCTTGGTTGGGTTGCGGGCGAGGATGGCAAGCATCACCTGACGCTCTTCATCGAAAATGGACGCATTCTGGACTTCCCTGGGCGGTCACTCAAGACTGGCTTACTTGAAATCGCAAAGGTTCACAAAGGCGATTTCCGGATGACGGCAAACCAGAACATTATCGTCGCAGGGGTCGCCCCGGATGACCGTAAGCAGATTGAACAGCTGGCCCGGGCACATGGTCTCCATGGCCGTGAACTTACCGTTCTCCGCGAAAACTCGATGGCTTGTGTCGCGCTTCCAACGTGCGCACTGGCGATGGCCGAGGCTGAGCGCTACCTCCCGGATCTCATCACACACTACGAAGCCCTTCAAGTCAAACATGGCATCGACAAGGATGCAATCGTCGTCCGCATGACCGGCTGCCCAAATGGATGCGGTCGCCCATATGTCGCCGAGATTGGCTTTGTCGGCAAAGCTCCTGGCCGTTACAACATGCATCTCGGCGGCGATGGCCTTGGTACGCGCCTGAACACCCTCTACAAGGAAAACATCACGGAAGCGACAATCCTCTCGGAAACCGATGCGCTTTTCGCCCGTTATTCTGCTGAGCGAACCGCAGGTGAGCGCTTTGGAGACTTTGTGCACCGCGCCGGGATTGTCGGAGCCTAACAGGTGCTAACCGCAGCGGACTTGTCAACTGGCACAGCCCTTGAGGAAACGAATCGCTTCCTTTCAGGGCTTTCTGCGGATGCGCGTGTCGCATGGGCAATCGAAAACACACCGGGGCTGCACGTGGTGACGAGCAGCTTTGGGGTTCAGGCCGCCATCATGCTCCATTTGGTCACACAGCAAGCTCCGGAAATTCCCGTCGTAGTGGTTGATACAGGCTATCTTTATCCTGAGACGTATCAATTTATGGATGCGCTGACATCCAGACTGAATCTGAATCTCGAGGTTTGCCGGGCTGAGCTCTCTCCCGCCTGGCAGGAAGCTCGCTACGGAAAGCAGTGGGAGCAGGGCATCGATGGCATTAAGGCCTACAACCACCGAAACAAGGTCGCACCTCTAGATGCCAAATTCAATGAGCTTGCCGTTACAACCTGGTTTACCGGACTCCGGCGCGAGCAGGCAGCGAGCCGCGCCGAGACACCATTTATCGATGTCGCAGCGGGTCGCATCAAAGTCCAGCCCATCGCCGATTGGACAAAGCAGGATGTTCACCGTTACCTCGAGCAACACAACTTGCCCTACCACCCGCTGTTTGAGCAGGGCTATGTCAGCATCGGTGATACGCACTCAACGCGTCCGCTGACTCTCGGGATGACGGAGGAAGAAACGCGCTTTGGCGGGCTTGTCCGTGAATGTGGCCTCCACGTAAAACCAGAAGGCAAGGCCTGATCGTGGAGTTTCTCCCGCTTTACATAGATGTCACCAAACAGCCCGTCCTCGTCGTCGGCGCGGGTGAGATAGGGCTGCGTAAGACGCGGCTGCTGCTCGAAGCTGGCGCATCCGTGACGGTCATCGGCGAGGAAGTCGATCCCGGATTTTCGACGCTTCCGCAAGCTGGACTGACAGTTAT
>CAIRTT010000294.1 GCA_903881535.1 uncultured Armatimonadota bacterium | reverse complement strand
TTCCTTGATCGACTCGTCGAGGTTGTACATCGCCATGGCAACACCGGCGCCGGGCGCCTTGAACACTTCTTTCTCGATCACCGTGCCGTCCTCGCCGACGAACTTCACGGTCAGCGTGCCCTTGCCGGGGAAGGTGAAGTCGGTGGCGCGGTACTGGTCGCCGAAGGCGTGGCGGCCGATAATGATCGGCTGCGTCCAGCCCGGCACGAGGCGCGGCACGTTCGAGCAGATGATCGGCTCGCGGAAGATCACGCCGCCGAGAATGTTCCGGATGGTGCCGTTCGGCGACTTCCACATCTGCTTGAGGCCGAACTCTTTAACACGGGCTTCATCCGGGGTGATGGTCGCACACTTGACGGCTACACCGTACTGCTTGGTTGCATTGGCCGAGTCGATAGTGATCTGGTCATCCGTGCGGTCGCGCGCTTCGATACCCAAGTCGTAGTACTTGAGGTCGATATCGAGGTATGGCAAAATCAGCTGTTCGCGGATTTTATGCCATATGATGCGCGTCATTTCATCGCCATCCATCTCAACAACGGGGTTTTTAACTGGAATCTTTGCCACGTTCTGGCTCCTTATTCTCTAAAAAGTGTAGTTTACAGTGATAAATCGGCGGGGATGGCTTGCGACAGGTGCATCCCCAAAACCCGAATCCAAACAGCCTTCCGACTAGTGGGCCATGATACGCGGAATTGTGCCTTCAAAGGCATCCCGCGCAGCATCCAGTGAGACTTCCAGCACTCCTGGAAGCTCGATCTTGTTACGGCTGGTGACCTGTCCGATGAACACAGCTTCCACACCATGTGCTTCGGCGATGTCCAGCAAAGTGATCTGCTCACTCCCGCCCTCCCGGACAGATACGACCACACGGCTCGCGGCCTCTCCAAAACAGATGGCGCTCCATGGCTGGTCACCAAAGTCGGTCACCGACAAGCGGAGCTCAACGCCGGTGTCGCCAGCGAGTGCGGATTCGCAGACATTCACAAGGAGGCCACCATCTGAGCAGTCGTGTGCACTCTTGATGATGCCCTTTGCGATTAGCTCACGGGTTGCAGCCTGGACAGCGAGCTCCCCGGACATATTGAGCTTTGGTAGCGCACCCGTCTCGAGGCCATGCTGGACATAAAGATACTGACTTCCGCCAATGCCGCGCTCATCCTCGGTTCCTACTGGACGGAGAACGTACACAAGGTCATTGACATCCTGGAAGGACAGCCCCACCGGCGTAACATCTACAGGGAAAACACCAACCATCCCAATTGTCGGTGTCGGATGGATCGGACCTGTCGGCGATTCGTTGTAGAAGCTGACATTTCCTGACACAACCGGCGCATTGAAGAAGTCACAGGCTTGCGCAAGACCGTGGACACACTGAGTGAACTGCCAGAAGCCGGTTTCCTTTTCAGGATTTGGCATGTTGAGGTTGTCGGTGGTCGCAACTGGAACCGCGCCAACGCAGCTCAGGTTACGGCTTGCTTCGGCAACGGCGTGCTGTGACCCAAGGAATGGATCCAAGTAGCACCAGCGCGGGTTACAGTCTGTGGTCGCAGCGATGCGGCGTCCGCCAGCGGCACGTACCGCGAGAACTGCGGCATCGCCGGCGCCGGGAACCACTTCCGTTTGCGTCTGCACCTGATGGTCGTATGTCTCGAAAACCCAGCGCTTGCTTGCGATCGTCGGCGTCCCAAGCAGCTTCAAGAGCGCTGCGGAGTAGTCTGCTGGCTCTGGAAGGGCATCCGTGTCATAGGCCTTACACACCGCGATGTAACCCGGTTCAGCAGCATCCAGGGTGTACGTCGGACAGCCATCCGTGAGCAGCTGCGCAGGGACATCGGCTTCGATACGCCCATGGTGGTGGATGACGACATTTCCGGTATCGGTCACGGTTCCGATGACGGCGGAGCTGAGGCCCCACTTGTCACAGATCGCGATGATTTCATCTTCGTGGCCCTTTTCGACCACGCAGAGCATGCGCTCCTGGGACTCACTGGTGAAGATTTCAGCGGCGGTCATACCGGTTTCACGCTGCGGGATGACATCGGCGTTAATGTCCATTCCAACATTGCCCTTGCTCGACATTTCGACACTCGCACAGGTAAAGCCGGCGGCGCCGAAGTCCTGGATGCCGCGGACATGCCCGGTAGCGAGAATCTCAAGCGTCGCTTCGATCAGCAGCTTGCCAAAGAATGGGTCGCCTACTTGGACATTGGGGCGCTTCGCTTCGGATGCTTCGGAGATCTCCACGGATGCAAACGTTGCGCCATGGATACCATCCCGGCCCGTGGATGACCCGAAGAACACAACCGGGTTTCCGACGCCCTTGGCAGCTGACTTGGCAACATTTCCAAGCTCAACAACGCCGATGGCCATCGCATTTACGAGGGGATTCGTGTTGTAGCAAGGGTGGAAGGTGATTTCGCCACCAACAGTCGGGACGCCCAGACAGTTTCCGTACGATGAAATACCGTGCACAACGCCGTTGAAGAGGAAGCGGTTTTTGATGTGGATGTCAGTATCGCCATCGATGTCGCCAAAGCGAAGGCTGTCCAGAACAGCGATTGGCCGTGCGCCCATGCTGATGATGTCGCGGATGATGCCACCAACGCCGGTTGCAGAGCCGTTAAACGGTTCGACATAGCTTGGGTGGTTATGGGATTCCATCTTGAAGACGATGCCTTGGCCTGTGTTACCAAGAGGCACAACGCCTGCACCTTCGAGCGCATTGGCATCTTGCGCTTTCTTAAACTCACCGAACGCCCGGAGGGTATTTCGGGAGTATTTGTAGGCGCAATGCTCGCTCCATTCGACGGCGAACATATTGAGCTCAAGATAGGTCGGGACACGCCCTAGGCGCTCGACAGCAAGGTCATATTCGCTGGAGCGGAGGCCTAACTCCATGGCAACATCGACATTAACTGCCGGATATGCGGGGTGGTTAACGGGAACGGGGCGGGCTGATGCGTCTGGCACGGAACTCTCCTGTACGGATGCGACTGGCGATGCATCCATTCTACCGTTGACGCAATAACGCAGGAGTTGCGGGTACGATGCAAAAACGGAGATTACACGGCGATGGCAATGAAACCCGACAATGCGACGCGCAAGCGTGTGGTGACAACCCTTCTGGTGGTGGGCGGCCTGATCGGCATCGTCGCTGCCGGAGGGCGGATTAGCGACTGGTGGGCGAGCCGGGAACCGGTTTCGATGGTGTCTCCAGAGGAAATGCGTGAAGCGGAGCGCTTCTCTCGAATCATCGGGACACTAGCCGAGTCGGTGCGGATTCTGGGAACCCGTGGCGCTTACGCGGATGTCATCGACCTCGTTGGCCGGGCTTGCCCAAAGGATGATGCATGTCCTGCATCCATGCGTCGTGCATCGGGAGAAGCCTACTTCCGTTTGGATAAGGCGGCGGAAGCGCGTGCAGAGCTGGCATCGATGCTTTCTGAAAACCGCGGACCCCTTGAAAATATGGATCGTCTGGCGCTTGCCGGGAACCCTGAGCAGTACAAAGCAGAGGTTACGACAAGCCTCTCGGGCGGGAGTGTCGCACAGTCATCCCCACTCGAAGCAAATAACGTTGCATGGAGTGCCTGCCTGTTACCGGTTGCTGGGATTGACCTTGATAAGGCGGAGCAGCTGGCGCGCGTCGCGGTCGAGAAGTCTGACCCGGAATCAAGTGCGACGTATAAGAACACGCTTGGTGTCGTGTTGTTCCGTAAAGGCAACTTTGCGGATGCAGTCAAGCAGCTGGATGCCAGCGAAAAGGCAAGCAGTGATCCGTTCAATTGGCCATTTCTTGGTGCGGCACACGCAAAACTCGGTCACACCGCTGAGAGCCGTGAGTGGTTTACACGCCTCGACAAGTATTTGCTGGAGTCCTTCGGACAAGACACCACGAATCGCCATGAGCTGTTGCTGTTCTGGGATGAGCTCCGCGGCTCGGATGAATAACTCTATCCGCCATCAAATGAAGATTTAACACCCGCTTTTAGGAGCGGCACACGCAAAACTTGGTCACACCGCTGAGAGCCGTGAGTGGTTTACACGCCTCGACAAGTATTTGCTGGAGTCCTTCGGTCAGGACACAACAAACCGCCACGAGCTGCTGTTGTTTTGGGATGAGCTCCGCGGCTCAGACGAATAACTCTATCCGCCATCAAATGAAGATTTAACACCCGCTTCTTGGTGCGGCACACGCAAAACTCGGCCACACCGCTGAGAGCCGTGAGTGGTTTACACGCCTCGACAAGTATTTGCTGGAGTCCTTCGGACAAGACACCACGAATCGCCATGAGCTGTTGCTGTTCTGGGATGAGCTCCGTGGCTCTGATGAATAAATCTATCCGCCATCAAATGAAGATTTAACACCCGCGTCTTGGTGCAGCACATACAAAACTTGGCCACACCGCGGAGAGCCGTGAGTGGTTTACACGCCTCGACAAGTAGTTGCTCGAATCCTTCGGACAAGACACCACGAATCGCCATGAGCTGTTGTTCTTTTGGGATGTGCTCCACGGCTCCGACGAATAACTTCTAAGTCATCATCTGAAGATTTAACACCCGCTTTACGCAATGACATCCTGTACTTGCTAAATTCGGACTTGGTATCAATTTTCAATTTGGAGGTGCACTATGCGCCGTGGATTTACACTCATCGAGTTGTTGGTCGTGATTGCCATCATCGCCATCCTCGCAGCAATTCTCTTCCCCGTCTTCGCCCAGGCACGTGAAAAAGCCCGTGGCGCGAGCTGCCTCTCAAACACGAAGCAGATCGGTCTTGCATCCATGATGTACGCTCAGGACTACGACGAAGTCATCCATGCAAACGTATTTGCTGATGGCGCGCGTGTTCCAGAGGGAGCTCACTTCACGAACTGCTCTACTCCACGCTGGATGGATGTTATCCAGCCATACACGAAGAACACCCAGGTGTTCAACTGCCCAAGTGATTCATTTGCAGCGATCTCCGGAACCCTTGTGGATGGCACACGACACACCATTATGGGCAACCGTAAATACGTGTATCAGCCGTATTCCCCGGATGGCACCCAGGTCTACCGTGAAGCAGACTGTGGCGACCCGCTTGGAACGTTCAACGTTGGACGCCGCTTCGGCAGCTACGCTATCAACAATATGTACTACAACGCTGGCGATGCATTTACGCCACCGAACAACATGTCGATGGCATCCGTTGCACTTCCAGCAGACACCGTTCTCTATACCGAAGTACAGGGCTACGGACAGTCGGGTGACTTCTACCGCAAGGACCTCTTAGATCCTCAGCCAACCCAACCAAACAACACCTTCCCATTCCCGGCCTTGATCAACCGCCGTAACAACGGCGCTATCCTCGGCCGCCATATGAAGCTCGCGAATGTGGTCTGGTGTGATGGCCATGTCAAGGCAACCCGCCTCGAGACCCTTGGTGAAACACGCTACGCTGGCGGCCCAATGTTCCGCTTCACCGTAGAAGAAGACTAAGCATTCGTCCGCAAGGACACGTTACGCATACACCCCCATCGCTTGGTGCATCCAAGTGGTGGGGGTTTTTCTTTTTGGTTGATGCACGGGCACTCGGTGGTGTGCATATGTTAATTAGAAACCATGATGACCATTCTTGCGCTTACACTTCTGCTTCAACAGCCACCTGCATTACCAACCGGGGATGCTCTGACAAAACAGGCCTATGTGCTCAGCTCTGCGAAGGCTGTTCCGACGCCTAAAGTGATTGTGGATACATCCGCAGCGCCCGACCTCGCCGAATGGGGAAAGATCTCTGCAACCCTGATGGAGCAGTGGTACCCAATCGTCTGGAACCTTCTTGGTACAGATCAAAGCAAGCCAGCGGACACGATTAAGGTCACGTTTCAGCTCAAGCAGGATGCACCGGCGTATGCGACGGGTGGTGGGATTTTTGTAAGCATCCCGTGGGTCCGTGCGCATCCGGATGACTTTGGGATGATGATTCACGAGATGACGCATTTGATACAGGCGTATCCGAATAGCCGGTCGAACCCGGGCTGGCTGGTCGAAGGAGTTGCGGATTACATCCGCTGGTGGCGGTATGAGCCTGAGGCGCCTCGCACGAAAATTACGGCGAATAACAAGTACACGGATGCCTACCGTGTGACGGCGACCTTTCTTGCCTACTTGACGCATAAGTACGACCATGGCTTGGTTCGCACGCTGGACAAGGCGATGAAAACACGCACCTATTCAGATGAGTTGTTCGAAAAATCGACAGGTAAGAAGCTGGATGTCCTCTGGGCGGAATTCCTCGCAACGCAGGTGAAGTAAGATTTTTCTTTTCTCTTTTACTTGGTAGCCAATGCGTTGATTGGATAAAGCCAACGAAGCTGTTCGAGACATCCACGGGTAAGAAGCTGGATGTCCTCTGGGCGGAATTCGTCGCAACGCAGGTGAAGTAGAGGACTTCTAAATACGACAAATCCCCACATCCATAATCGAATGTGGGGATTTGACTTTGCTACTTACCAGGTACTAAGACCCGCATCCCGTTAATGCACCTGGCCAGTAGACAACCTCTACTTGAACTGAACCTGTGACCCTGCAGGTTCTGCAGAATCTGGGACTGCTGGCGCTTGCGCGCCAGTCGATGTAGGTGCTCCTTGAGGCTGATCAGTCGTAGCCGCTGGTGCTGGTGCGGCAGTCGACGTCGGCTGAGTCGACTTACATCCACCGGTGACACCAATCATCGCTGCGGTAAGCACGATGACGCCAAGGACCGAAACCAACTTAAGCCGCATCATGTGTTTGGTGTTCCACCCGGAATGCCCGAGAGGTCACAAGGGAGCGTATAGGTTGGTACATCGCCAAAGGATGTCCCCTGTATCTTCCCGCGGCGTGGGAACCACTTCGAGTGACCATCCACGAAGTTCACACACATCCCGTCCTTGTGCCGTGGGGCTCCTGGGAAGTTGTCCCAGCCAAAGGGGCCACCCGGGTTTGGGCAGCTCGGATCTGGCAGCTTGCCACCTGGCAAAACATACGTTGAATCGTAGAACATGGTTGTGTTTACGACATCTTCGACGGCCGCAAGCGACACAACAGGGTCATCCTGGAACAAGCCTGGTGGAAGCGCTGGGTCCTGGAACAACGCAAAGTTGAGCGCATAGCTGGAGAAGCGGAAGTTTCCGCTGCCACGCAGACCAAGGGGTGCCATGATGCCAGGGAAGTCAATTCCTGGGCGGTTGCTTGGGCAGATCAGGATCTCCGTGTTCTTCATGTATGGCAGGACGGCATCATAGACCGTGAAGACCCGGTTTCCAGAACCAGGAAGAAGAATCGCTGCATCCATGCTGTAAACGGATTGCGGCATCGTCTCATCGTAGTCCTGGACGTACATGATGGTCGCTACTGCAAACTGCTTGGTGTTGCTCAAGCAGCTCGTTTGGCGAGCGGCCTCGCGGGCCTGCGCAAAAACAGGAAAGAGGATGGCTGCAAGAAT
>CAIRTT010000293.1 GCA_903881535.1 uncultured Armatimonadota bacterium | reverse complement strand
TGCTGGTCTGCAACCAGTCGCACCGCTGCTCGTAAAAATTGTTCACGGCCATTTGAAATGGATACATCAAACTTCTTCCTGAGAACTTCGAGGCGAAATTCAGGGATGTTTAGTGCATTCGCCGCGACATTAATGAACGCATCACATCCCTGTGTTCGAAGAAGTGAATCTGGATCTGCTCCATGCGGCATCCTAAGCACTCGGATTGTCAGGTCAGGATCGATACTTTGAAAGATTTCTGATGCCTTGACTGCAGCACGTTCTCCAGCATCATCAGCATCAAATGTCAGAAGAATGGTCTTTGCGTACCGTTGCAATATGCGAACATGGTCACTGGTCAGGCTTGTTCCAAGGGTTGCGACAACATTGGTGACGCCATATTGATGACAGACAACCGTATCCATGTACCCTTCAGAAATCATCACAACACCATCTTCCTGAATGGCTTTTCTTGCCATGGGGAGGCCGTAGATGGTCTGACTTTTTGAAAAAAGTGGTGTTTCAGGGGAGTTGAGATACTTAGCTGTATCTTGCTGGGCTGTCGTAATCCGGCCACCGAAGGCAATTACCCGCTCTTGTGAATCGTGAATGGGAAACATCAGGCGGTTACGAAATCGATCTGTAAACCCATTTCCATTGTTACGTCTGAAGATGAGACCGGCTTCTATTGCATCATCCATGTCCAAACGAAGGGATTGAAGATGGGAAGCCAGAGAATCATAGGAATCTGGGGCCCAGCCGATTCCAAATTGATTGAGAACGTCATGCGTTAAGCCACGGGACGTGGCATATTCCTGAGCACCAAGTGTATTTTGGTAAGCCAAGCGAAAGAAGCGTTGGGCTTCTGCCATTAAGTCGCGAAGGCGTTGTTTATGGCTTGTTCGAGCGACGGCCTGCTGGGGTGTCTCGGCGGCTTGTTGCAGGGCAATACCTGCAATGTCGGCTAAGCGTTGTAAAGCCTCTGGGAATGAGAGGTTTTCCGCCTTCTGAACGAAGGAAAACACATCGCCGCCTTCTTGACATGCACCAAAACAGTGCCATGTCTGGCGGGCGGAATCGATTGAAAAGGATGGTGACTTTTCCTGGTGGAAAGGGCAGCATGCCTTGTACCGGCTTCCAACCTGCTTTAACGAAACATACCGTGAAGCGACTTGAACAATATCCGATGCGAGTCGGACACGCTCTTTGTCATCATTCACGGTATGAATCTAATCAGGTTTGTTGAAGACTAGCCTTCAACAGTTGCGATGGTCATCGCGATTACACGGTACGCAGCCTTAGTTGGTTCTGCCTGTTCCTTTTGATTGATCAACTGGAACTGGACATGCTTCTTCGGATAGCTGAGCACGAGGATATTGCCGGACTTTTCATAGCTGTCTGGCTGTCCATATGCACGCAGGATTTCAACGTAGCTGGATCCAAGACGGATGCCCTTCTGCGTTGTAATCGAAGGTGTCTGTGTCGAAGGCTTGATTGGTGAGTGGTATCCAAGACAACGAATCTGGGAGATCGATCCACCCGGGTTGATGAGGAACTCGTAAGAGATCGCCGTAGTCTGACCCTTGGCATCCTTGGTTGTACGATTGTAGACCCAGGTAACTTCCTGCTGACGAGCAACGGAACTTTGTGTACGACCGAATGCGCCGACGGCTCCACCGGTGTCTCCACCCATCATGCCACCCATGCCGCCCATCATTCCACCCATACCGCCCATCATGCCGCCGCCCATGCCGCCCATGGCACCCATTTCACCGTCGCCACCACCCATTTTGGACCCGCCGCCACCGCCCATGGAACCCATTTTGGAACCACCGCCGCCGCCAGCCATGCCACCCATACGACCAGATGCAGCACCAGCTCCACCACCACGCATACCGGCCATGCCACCCATCATTCCAGATGAGCCCATCATGCCAGCAGCGCCACCCCGAGGACCAGAGCCACCACCCATGCCGCCCATACTTGGACCAGAGCTACCCATCATGCCGGCAGCGCCACCCCGGGGACCGGAGCCACCACCCATGCCGCCCATGCTTGGGCCAGAGCTGCCCATCATGCCGCCCATCATTCCAGCGCCACCCATCATGCCGCCATCGTCACCCATACCCATTCCCATACCGCCACCCTGTTGGGCATCGGTACCTGGAATACGGACTCCAATGTCGCCAATGTATATCTCGTTTGGATTGCCAAATTTCGAAAGCACTGTGCGTGAAGAAGCATTTAGACGAACGCCCGCAAGCGTACGCTCCAAATCCTTGCTCTGAGCGGTTACTGAAGGAGCGTTGAATGACATTGCTGTCATTACACTTGTCAATGCGACCATTTTGGCCGAAGTCTGCCAATTCATCCGGACATCCTCCACATGGAACATGTAGCGATTTACTGAGATGCGATGTAACAAATACATATCTCACCTCGATATCTCGTGCATTCTACCAGAAATTCACCTGAGTGGTACCATCTGCATCATCATGAAATCGTACGATGACAATGCCTTCCAATCCTTGACTACCAGTAAGGAGCTGTCGGCTCGTCTCCTCCAGCTACGGGAAGATATTCGGCAAGCGTGGACACCTTCTGCAGGCGGTCGAACTTGGGGGCGTCTGCACAGCGACCTGATGGACATCACCATCAAGCGTCTCTTTGAGCTTGCGTGTGATCGATCTGGTGAAATTCCCAGCAATATAACGGTTGTTGCAACGGGTGGATACGGGCAGAAATGTTTGGCCCCATGGTCGGATGTTGATCTTACGTTTCTCGTTGATCGAACCGATGATCCACCAATCCTACGCGAAGCCTTTCAGCTGGTCATGGATGTTCTCCTTTCGGGTTGCAGAATCAAAGTTGGTTACGCATACCGGTCGATGGACGAGATCCTTGCTGGCGGGCTTGATCATCAAACCCAGACAGCTCTGCTGGACAGCCGCTTTATCTGCGGGGATCGTGCCCTCTATGACAGATTCGACTCCGTTTACAGGACCACACTTCAAATTGCTGACTTTTTATTTCAAAAGTCAGCGGAACGACGGTCGATAGTACAGAGGAGTGGGGATTCTCCATACTTGCTTGAACCGGATGTAAAAGAGGGAGCCGGGGGGCTTCGGGATGTTCAGTCGGCGCAATGGATTGCGATGGTCCGGTTTGGCAAATCCGGTGATGCTCTATACCGTGAGCTTGTCCGACGAAAGGTAGTGACCGCTGAGGAAGCGGATGTCATCCGCGAGGGACGAGATTATCTGATCCGCACCCGAAATGCGCTGCATTTGGTTGCAGGTGAGAGGCGTGACCGTTTAGTCATTGCAAGGCAGGAAGCGACCGCTGAAAAGCTTGGTTACATATCCAATGCTGAAACACCCGCAGTACAAGCGTTTATGGACGATTACTATAGGCATGCCGCAACGATTCTTGAACTATCCAACAAAATCATGTCACGGTGTCTCGAAGGACCATTGCCACTGTCGGCGCCAGGTGTCGCGGTTCTACGAAACACCATCACCGTTACTGATCTTGCAACGATCGAAACTGCTCGTGAATGGGTCCCAGCTGCGATAGATGCATCTCAACGCCTTAGTCTCAGCCTTTCCGCTTCCTGTGTGGAACGTATTCAACAAGCCTCTGGGCATGTTGGTACTCCTGTTGTCAGCAAGATTCTATTGAACGCTATTGGGCAGCCACGGGGAATCACCGATGCCATCAAAACGATGATTCGTACCGGGATACTAGAACAAGTGCTTCCAGAATTTATAGAAGCAATGCGGGTGATTGCATACGATCCAGCCCATATCAGCACCGTTGGAGAACATTCCCTAAACGTTGTTCGAAATCTTGAAAATCTTACGTGGCCAGTCAAAAATGATGATGAGCTCGAGGCATATCGCTATACATTTGCAACCATCGCATCGACTGCTACGCTTTTTCTTGCAGCATTGCTGCATGACCTTGGTAAACAGTGGCGGCTCGATAACTCAGGGCAACCTGCACCACATGAAATAACCGGTGCCGATCGTGTACCTGACATATGTGCTCGATTGGGCTGTCCAACGGACGTAACAACACGGGTTCAGCGCTTGGTTCGCTACCACTTGCTACTCGCAGACACCGCGCGGCTCCGC
>CAIRTT010000292.1 GCA_903881535.1 uncultured Armatimonadota bacterium | reverse complement strand
TTCATCGTGATAACGGCATTATCATCACAGATGTCATAGTCCTTCGCGAGACGTCCACGGAGTCCAGTGACATCGGATGGAATGCCTAAATGGTAAGCAGCAATCACAGCTCCGTAGCAACAATAGTCCATGAAGGCACCCGCACCGTTTAGTTCCTCATCGTAGAGCCACGCAACAAATGCTGGGTCGCAACCAATTTCTTTAGGCCCATTATGGGCAGAGCGATATCGGATGTAGTGAATCGTGCCAATGTCTCCAGCATCAATCGAGGCATGGAAGGCTTGAAACAAAGGGTTCCAGGCAGTTGGCCAGTTCACCATTAGTGACAGGCCAGACTCCGTAGCAGCTGACAACATCCTGTCGGCACCCCCTAGGGTGCTTGCCATTGGCTTTTCAGTGATGACGTGACATCCATTGGCAAATGCTTCGACGGCCAAGTGCGCATGGTGTGCATTTGGTGCAGCGATTTGCGTGATGTTTGCTTGTCCGCTGAGTGCGGAGTACATCGCATCCGTAGAAGAAAACACTCGAACATCTGGAAATTCAGCGGAAAAACGCTCAATAAGTCGCGTGTCCGTCTCTGCTACTCCAATGATTTTCGCATTTGGCAAGTTTTTCCAATGTGCTAGCTCACCCCAGATGTGATCGTGAGAAAGTCCAGCAATAACGACATTCCAGCGCTTTTCACTCATAATTGTTGCCTCTACTCTGTACAACCTGATATTTTTGTTATTGGACCGGAGCGGAACCTATCAGCCCAGGTGGTGAAATGGTAGACACGGCGGACTTAAAATCCGCTTCCGCAAGGAGTGCGGGTTCGAATCCCGCCTTGGGCACCATTCCCGGTCCAACATCACATTTACATATCATACGTCCAATCAGCCACGTGAACAGGCCAATCGCGGTAGACTGTAGCATCGCATTTTGCGTGTGAAACTTCGTGAGGTGGCACTGTGGCGGTTACGTTCGACTCTTCAAAAAGATACAGATGTGTTGGTTATTGGTGGGGGTCCTGGCGGCTATCCTGCTGCAATCCGTGCAGCACAGCTTGGTGCCCGAGTAACCATTGTTGAGGCAGACAAGCTGGGGGGCACATGTCTGAACTGGGGATGTATCCCTACAAAAACAATGATTGCTTCCGTAGCAGCACTTCACACCCTCAAGCATGCAGCGGACTTTGGATTGGTTGCAGAAAATGTAGGCTTCGACTTCTCAAAGATTATGGCTCGCAAAGATGCCAACTTAAAGAAGCTCGTTGGTGGCATTGGCTACTTGATGAAGAAGAACAAGATTACGCATCTTAAAGGCTATGCATCCTTTGTCGACCGTTCTACAGTTCTCGTTACCAAGAGTGATGGAACAACGCAAACAGTCACTGCAAACAACGTAATCATCGCAACAGGATCCGTTCCGACTAAGTTGCCGATTCCGGGACTGGATGCAGCCGACATTTGGCATTCTAACCACGAAGCATCAAAGCGTATTGTCGATGGTTCGATTGCGGAAGGTGCGATTTGGTCATCCAATGAAGCCGTCACTGCAAAGCGTGTACCTGAGCGACTTGTGGTTATTGGTGGCGGCGTAATCGGTGTTGAATTTGCATACACCTACGCTGGTCTCGGTAGCAAGGTTACTGTCCTCGAATTCATGCCACGTGTAATCGCGAACATGGATGCGGACCTTGGCACAGAGCTCGCTAAGATTCTTAAGAAGCAAGGTGTTGAGCTCAAGACTGAGGTGAAGGTCACCGGAGTTACTGACAACGCAGATGGTGGAAAAACGGTTTCCTTTGAAGGCAAGGATGGTGTTGCTGGATCTGTTGAGGCAGATGTAGTTCTGGTCGCGACAGGCCGTACACCGTTCACAGAAGGTCTGAACCTTGATGCGGTAGGTATCGTTCTTGGATCAGATAAGGGTCGACGTGCCATTCCTGTCGACACAAAGATGAAGACGCCTGTAGCTGGTATCTACGCGATCGGCGATGTGGTTGGGTCTGGGCTTGCACACACCGCAACTGCTGAAGGACTGGTTGCAGCGGAAAACATATGTGGCCACGATGCCGTTATGAACTACCGGGCAATACCATCGTGTATTTACACTGAACCTGAGGTCGCTGCGGTAGGCTTGTCAGAGGAAGCTGCGCGGCAGGCCGGTTACGATGTTCAGGTTGGGACATTTACATTCCAGAATCTGGCCAAGGCAATGGCCATTAACGAGCGGGATGGTTTTGTCAAGGTTGTAGCGGACAAAAAGTACGGTGAGCTACTGGGATTCCACATCATTGGACCGCATGCAACGGATCTCATCCATGAAGGCGTTGTTTCCATTCAGCTTGAGAACACAGTCAAAGAGTTAATGAAAACGGTTCATGCACACCCATCGTTAGCGGAAGCCATTGGTCAAGCAAACGAAGATGTCCTTGGAATGGCGATTGATAAAGGCTAAAGCTCATCAAAGCAAGCGTTAGGACTAGGATTCTGTAGATGGGTGATGTTATTGGTGTTGTCCCTGTAGCTGGCTTTGGAAGCCGGCTACGGCCGCTTACCAATCTTCTTCCCAAAGAACTCCTGCCGGTAGGGCGTCATTTAATTGTGGAACGTGTTTTATCTGAGCTCAAATCTGCGGGAATTTCAAATGTGGTCTTTATTGTGTCACCACAAAAGCTTGCAATATTCGAGGCTATGCTAGGGGATGGTGCGAGATTAGGCGTGTGTATCCAATATGCTGTGCAAAGTCACATGGGTGGTCTTGCGGATGCCGTTCTGCGTGCCCAACCGTTTGTACCTTCTGAATGCAAAATGCTTATCGCGCTAGGTGATTCATTCTTCTCGGGCGGACCGGATGGTAGTGTTATCAAGCGTATGTTGGACACAAAGGTGGATGGGGCGATCGCGACACGTGAAGTCTCAATGAAGT
>CAIRTT010000291.1 GCA_903881535.1 uncultured Armatimonadota bacterium | reverse complement strand
GGCAAGCCAACGGCGATATGCAGGTCAGATGAGCCCTTGGTGTCGTGGACGAGGTGGAGAAGCTCATCGATGTGTGCATCTTCCAGTGAGCGGAGTCTCCCTCCGCCACCTTCCATCCGTGCGGGTTGTGGTGTATCTGTGGGTCCAGAAACTGACATAGCTTTACTTGCCTCCGTCTAGAAAAGGGCCCGCACTGGGCGGGCCCGAAAAGAGTCACTACAGGTTTTAGTGGCCTGCAGTAAAGACCACGCGCGCGACTTCCTTGGGCGATGTTGCTCCCATCAGAATCTTATCAAGGCCATCCTCACGCATTTCTCTATAGCCATTGCGTGATGCTGCCTCCTTGAGATCTACGATTGTTGCACGGCGTACAACGAGCTCCGAACACTCATCGTTCATCGTCATGAGCTCATGAACTCCAGAGCGGCCCTTGAATCCCGTGCCACCGCAGACATCACAGCCGCGCCCACGCTTGAGCGTAATCTGTTTATTTGGGTCTGTCTGGTCATAGCGGAACGATGCCAGCGTTGCTGCAACCTCGGCGTATTCTTCCGTGCAGTTGGAACAGTTCGTACGGCAAAGACGTTGTGCCAGAATTCCAATCAGCGTTGCTGAGATAAGGAAGGGCTCCACACCCATGTCCGCAAGACGTAGGGTCGCTGATGGTGCATCGTTGGTGTGCAATGTGGAGAGAACTAAGTGGCCTGTAAGTGCTGATTCAATCGCGATATCAGCGGTTTCAAGGTCACGCATTTCTCCGACCATGATGATGTCCGGGTCCTGGCGGAGGAAGCAGCGTAGTGCGCTTCCAAAGTTCAAACCAGCCTTTTTGTTGATCTGAACCTGAGTGACTCCAGTGAGCTCGTACTCAACCGGATCTTCAACCGTAACGATGTTTACATCGGCGACGTTCAGCTTATTCAAAATAGAATACAGCGTGGTTGTTTTACCGGAACCGGTTGGTCCTGTAACAACGAACATTCCGTTTGGCTGGGAAACGAGCGATTCAATCGTCGCCTGAATGTGGTTTTGGAAGCCTAGACGGCCCAAACCAATCTGCGTGGACGACTTGTCAAGAATACGCATAACGATTTTCTCGCCATATAGCGATGGAAGACAGGACACACGCATGTCGTAGTCTTTGTTCGTATGCCGAATCGCGATACGACCATCCTGAGGGACACGCCGCTCAGCGATGTTCATTTCGGCCATAATTTTACAACGTGCAATCACAGGTGGTTGCAACATTTTGGGGACCGGCATAATCTCGCGAAGAACTCCATCGATGCGGTACCGCACACGGACGTTTCGGCGGTTTGGCTCGATATGGATGTCGGATGCACCAGTATCAATGGCCTGTACGATGATTGCGTTAACGAGGCGGACGACAGGAGCCTTGTCGGCATCCTCTTCACCCGATGCATCATCATCAGCGACGGCATTTCGTCCTACCGATGCCTCTGACATCAATCCTTGGAGGGAGCCGAGGTTTAGCGCTCCCATGCCCTTGCCACCGCCGGATGTCACTCCAGTGGTAGAAACAGCAGTGGTGGTTGCTGGGGAGACAGCCCCTGCATAATTCGCCTTGATGGCAGCTGCGATGTCACCTGGGGCAGCAGCCACGGCGCGAACGTTGAGCTTGGATGCAACACGGATGTCATCCACTGCAACAATATTCCGCGGATCCACCATCGCAACATAAAGAACATTCTCTTGCTTGCGGACAGGGATGGCATTGTGTTTCTCAACGACTGCCTGAGGCACAACGTTAAGCGCAGACGACTCCGGCTTGTGCTTGTTCAGATCGACAAACGGTAGACCCTCGGATGTTGCCCAGGCCGCGTATATATCTGTTTCAACAGCGAAACCTTTGTCTGTCAAAAACTTACGAACGTCACCACCTGCGGCACGTGCCTGCTCTGCTTGTTCAGCAGTAATCAGACGCTTCTCCAACAGGATGTCGACAACCGACTTCTTCGCCGTCATTGCCATACGTGCATATCCCTTTTCTGGGCCATCGGTTCATACCGCAAGGCCAGTGCACAATGCCGCTTACCAAACAAATCAAACCGTCACCTGACATCCACAAGGGTACCTAATGGCGCAACAGGTGCAATCACACAGTCTGATACATCCAAAGTATAGCACGGGGCCGAATTTAGGTGCAAATATCAGGCTTCCAAATTCGGGACATATACCCTTGGGAAATTCAGTTGGCTGTGCCATACCCCGGATGAAAAACGAATACCAAGCGGGTAATATACGGATGAAATCAATCGGTGATTCTATAAGTCGGTGATTCAGGTGGGTTTCGCGAAGGGTTTGAGCAATGTTCACCTTTACCAAGAAAGCAGATTACGCACTCCTTGCGCTATCATTTCTGGCATCCAAGCCGGAAGGTGAGCGTATAGGGCCCGCCCGTATCGCAGCGTATTACGAAATCCCGGTTGAAATGTTGGCTAAGGTCATGCAGACGCTTGCGAAGGCTGGACTGGTGGATGGAATGGCTGGGCCAACCGGTGGATACCGCCTTATTCGTGAACCCCTGAAAATCTCCGTTCGCGCAGTTGTCGAAGCTGTGGATGGACCCCTTGCGATTGCGCAGTGCTGGGAAACCAGCGGCGGATGTCCGCAGGAATCCAAGTGCCATCTTCGCGGACCCCTCGCACGCATTCAAAGCGAACTTGCACGGCTGCTTGCTGAGACATCCCTTGCCGATGTGATGCGTACTGATTACAGTCATCTTGGCGACCGTTATTCCGATTCAACAATGCTAAGCCTCGCCCCAGTGGCGGGAACGAATTCAAAACCATGAAAGCAAACCAATGAGCGTAACTCTGCCCATCTACCTCGATAACAATGCAACCACGCGGACCGATCCTCGCGTCGTGGATGTCATCATTCCTTTCTTTAGCAATGCCTACGGAAATGCCGCATCCAAGTCACACCCATTTGGATGGGCTGCCGAAGAGGCAGTTGACAAAGCACGTGCCCAGGTCGCATCTCTGATTGGTGCTGATCCACGTGAAATCGTTTTTACCAGTGGCGCAACCGAATCCAACAACCTGGCCATCAAGGGCATCGCAGAAATGTATGCCGAAAAAGGTGATCACATCATCACCGTTGTCACCGAACACAAGGCTGTCCTTGACACCTGTATGCACCTCGAGTCAACTGGCAAGTCTGTCACGTATCTTGAAGTTGATGACAATGGTTTGATCAATCTTGATGATCTGAAAGCAGCCATCACGGATAAGACAATCCTGATTTCTGTGATGGCGGCTAACAACGAGATCGGTGTTCTGCAACCCATTGCTGAAATCGGTGCCATCTGCAAAGAACGCGGAATCATCTTCCATACGGATGCGACACAGATTGTTGGCAAGATTCCATTCGATGTCGAAGCGCTCGGTATCGATCTGGCATCTTTTACTGCACATAAAATGTACGGACCAAAGGGGATCGGTGCTCTTTACGTGCGCCGCCGCTCACCACGTGTTCGCTTGTCCGCACAAATCGATGGCGGTGGGCATGAGCGTGGTTTCCGTTCAGGAACGCTGAACGTTACGGGTATCGTCGGTTTCGGCGAAGCCGCTGCGCTTTGCCAGGCTGAAATGGCCTCCGATGCCGCGCGTCTTCAGGTTCTACGCGATGCGATGGAAGCACGCCTCCTTGATCAAATCCCTGAGTGCCAAGTGAATGGCAGCCGTGAACATCGCCTTCCCGGACTGTTGAACATCTCATTCGGCTTTGTCGAAGGGGAAAGCCTCTTAATGGGCCTCTGTGATGTCGCACTTTCATCCGGCTCCGCATGTACCAGTGCATCGCTCGAGCCATCCTATGTCCTCAAGGCCCTTGGCGTCGGGGATGAACTTGCACACAGCTCACTTCGCTTTGGCCTAGGACGTTTCACGAAGCCTGAAGAAGTCGAATGGGTGACGGAAAAGGTTATCGCCGAAGTTGCACGCCTGCGTGAAATGTCTCCGCTCTGGGAGCTTCACCTCGAAGGCGTCGATCTTTCAACCGTTCAGTGGCAACCGCACTAGTTGCTTTTCAACACATCGATTTACACGAAACCACAAGGAAAATAAAAAATGCCATACAGTGACAAGGTCCTCGACCACTACAATAATCCACGCAATGTCGGCTCGTTTGACAAGTCCGACACAACCGTCGGCACAGGCATCGTCGGCGCACCTGAGTGCGGTGACGTCATGAAGTTACAGCTCAAAATCAACGCTGATGGTGTTATTGAAGATGCAGTGTTCAAGACGTTTGGCTGCGGATCTGCAATTGCATCCTCAAGCCTCGCCACCGAGCTCGTCAAGGGAAAGACCCTCGAAGAAGCGCTCAAGCTCCAAAACACGGACATCGTTGAAGAGCTTGCCCTTCCTCCTGTCAAAATCCACTGCTCGGTTCTCGCTGAAGATGCCATCAAGGCTGCCATCGCTGACTACCGCCAAAAGAACGGCATCACCGCGTAGCCATGGAAGTCGCCATTGCAGATGCACCCGTTATTCTGACGGAACGTGCCATCAAACAAGTCCTCCGCCAAAAAGATCGCCTCGGGAAGCAGGGACAGTTCCTCCGCCTCGGTGTTCGTGGCGGAGGCTGCTCTGGCCTTTCCTATGTCATCGATTGGGAAACCGAACCCGATGAGGAATTCGATGTCATCTACACACAGAATGATGTTGCGTTCGTCATTGACATTAAGAGTGCAAAATATTTACAGGGAACCGTCCTTGATTTCGATATCAAGAACCTGATGGAAGGTGGCTTCACCTTTCAAAACCCACTCGCCGTCCGCTCCTGCGGCTGCGGAACATCGTTTACTCTCAAGTGAACACAGTGTTCCCAAGTCCGCAGGATGACTGCTTTACTATTCTTGGCGTGGCAATGGATGCATCCGCAGATGAACTACGTGCCACGGCACGCCGCCTGACGCTCAAGTACCACCCAGATCGCTTTGCATCCGCAGGCCCAGAAGTCCAAGCGGATGCCGAGCTGGCAAGTATGCTTGTCTCGGATGCCGCAAAGCGATTAACGGATGTCTTTTCGCGTGCCACATACATTCTGAAACACACCTTCAATGTCCAGCTGCATGACCTTCGACATCAACAGCCGCCTGCTGACTTGTTTGCACGAATACTCGAGACCCAAGAAGCATTGATGGACATTCAGATGGGTGAGCCTGTTGACCGCAACGCGCTAACGGGATCGCTGGATGAATATAAGGGTGACCTGGCTTCTTGTGAGGAACAGCTGTGGGCTGTCCTCAGACGGATGGCTGCTGGTGAATCCGTGACCGTGGAAGACATCGCAAACCCGCTCATGCTCCATGGATATCTGATTAGAGTTTCCAATGGAATCTCTGCAGCCCTAGCCTGATGTTGACGTCTCGCCTCGCCAATAATCACCCGGTATGAATCTGCTAAAATCCGCCGGTGGTCTGGTTGCCCCGATGATTTTGTTCATCGGCCTCAACGTTATTGAAGGTAAGCTCCCAGCAAACCTGTATCCATTCGCATATATCGCTAAGATTGCAGTCGTCCTGCTTGCACTAGGTCTTACCGCGAAATCATGGACCCCTGAGCTGTCCGCATCGCGTAAGGCTCTCATTACCGGTGCTATCTTTGGTGTCGTCGGAATCGCCCTCTGGATTGGCATCGAGAAAATCCCATATCCGCATGTCGGAGGCCGGAGCAGTTTTAATCCATTCACGGCAATCCCGGATTGGACCTTTCGGTATCTCTGGATAGCAACCCGCTTTATTGGACTCGCAGCGGTCGTTCCGATTGTCGAGGAGCTGTTCTGGCGCGGCTTTCTGGTTCGCTATATCGACAACATGGATGACTTCCATAAAGTCATCGCCGGAAACCATTCATGGATTGCAACCGGTGTTGTAACCGCTGCGTTTGCATCCATACACCCCGAGTGGCTGGCTGCAGTGGCTTACGCATTGTTGACTGATCAGCTGCTCAGACGGACAAAGTCTGTTGGCGCTTGTGTGGTGATGCACGCTGTAACCAACCTGCTACTCGGTGTCTACGTGGTCGTAACCAAATCATGGCATCTCTGGTGATGGCGTAACGGACAGCCTTGTTTGATTCTTTTGCGTCTCGACATGGACGATGAGTCGGTCGTGGTCAATTCCACTCGAGATGTTTATGTCAACCGATTTCGGAATAGAAATCGACCGGAGAATTCCTGAATACCACAGACACTCCCACACGCCGTTGACATCGTAGCCAACACCCCAAGCGGTGACCGCTTCGACATTTGGGCCCGAGATGGCCACCTGAACAGTGCTTTCGCCGATGCTCTTAAATGTCGCCTGGAGCTCTGAGTCACAAGGCTTTTCCGGAACTTGATGCAACGTATCGATGGTGAATTCAACATTTGGAATCTCGCGGAGGCGGCGGCGGGTGATTGAAATCGATGCATCCCCGACATCAATACCAATCGCATTTCGCCCAAGCTTACTGGCAACGGTTATCGTCGTCCCCGAGCCGTTAAAGGCATCCAGAACGGTATCGCCCGGGAGCGTCGCCCAGCTGACAATGCGCTCAAGTAAGCCTTCGGGCTTCTGTGTGTCGTAACCCATGTCCTCCGACTTTGGCCGGTGACGAAGCGGTCGGACGGCAGAGTCATCCCAAAGCGTATCCACACGCTGCCGCTTAACCCAGCAGCCATCCGCTGCCTGCTCCAGAAAGTACTTAATGTAAACCGTGCCACTCGCCGAGCGGTGGATACGGCCATCCGCCTCGAGACGCGCGATGCTGTCATCCGTGTAGTCGCCCCGCGGCGCTGTCGTGTACCAGCACGCACGCAGCTCATCAAAGAAACACCCCTTTGGATGCCCAGCCCTTGTTAGTGGATAAGGCGTGGTAATTTCCGGATGCCCACCCCGCAGTGCTTTGCCCGGGTTGCGACTAAAGAGAAGGATACTTTCGAAGGTGCGGCCAAGCTGATTCGATGCAGCCTGCTTTCCTAGGTTTGGTGCTCGCCGCCAGAGAATTTCATTTCTGAAGTTTTCCGGTCCGAATACCTCGCCCATCAGGATGCGTAGATGCGCGTTCGCCCGCCAGTCGCAATGGACGAAAATAACGCCATCGGCTGTCAGAAGTTCCCGCAGCAAAATGAGCCGCGGATGCATAAACGACAGGTATCCCGCAATTCCACCGCTCCACTGGTCCCGATAGGCGATC
>CAIRTT010000290.1 GCA_903881535.1 uncultured Armatimonadota bacterium | reverse complement strand
GGGGATGTCCACTCTCCTGGAATAAGTGACTTAGGTACGGCCTTTTCAACGATCGGAAACAGACTCCGCCCCGTCACCCGATCGAATAGATAGATGAAGCCTGTCTTTGTTGGCTGAGCAATAGCATCTATCCGCTTGCCCTTACTCGCAACATTTACGACAAGCGGCGGACACGGATTGTCATGATCCCAGAGATCATGATGTACCGATTGAAAATGCCACATCCGCTTACCGGTACGGGCATCCAATGCAACCGTGGAGTTTGCAAAGAGGTTGCTTCCAGGCCGGTCAGCGCCATAGAAGTCCGAAGCAGCCGATCCAATCGGGCAAAAGACAATCCCACGCGCAGCATCAACCGTAAAGCCGCTCCAAGGGTTAGCGCCTGTGCGGTTTTTCCAACCATCCGTCAGCCATGTCTCACTACCCGCCTCATAAGGCTTTGGCACCGTATGGAATCGCCAAACTTCCTTGCCACTGCGGATATCGAATGCACGAACATCCCCTGGCGCGCCAGGCTGTCCTTCAGAGTTCACAACAGGAACAATAACGATGTTCTGATAGATGGCGACTGCAGATGTTACAGACAGATTGACTCCAGAGAGGTCACGCTCATAGCCATCCTTGAGGTTGATAAAGCCGCCCTTACCAAAGCTTGGATCCGGCTTACCCGTCAACGCGTCGATGCTCCAGAGGCGTCCATTACTTGTCCCAAACAAGATACGTCGCTTCCCTTTGCTTTTTCCATCGCTCCAGTACGAAACGCCCCGGTTTACACCACCTGCAGCAGGGTCAAATTCCCAAATCGTTTTGCCTGTGGCCCCCTGCAAAGCAACGACTTTCTGATTGACAGTCGTTAGGTACATGATGCCAGCGATAACGATGGGCGTGCACTCGAGCGTACTACGCTCAGTTGCATCATCCACTACAAATTCCCAAGCCTTGCGGAGCTTGCTTACATTTGTTCGATTGATCTGCGTCAGCGTGCTGTAACGCATCCCGCCAGGGTCATTACCGACGACCTGCCAGTCCATTGATGTCTTTTTATCAACGCTGGGAATTCCATGATTGACAATGGATGAATTCACTCTTAAGGTTCCTTTCAAAGGCAAAACACGCGATGTCGTCACAAGGCGATTTCCCTTGGATGCATCAAAGCCATCCGCAATAACGGCATTAAAGGTAGCTGAAATCACGGGTTCGGAGCCCGTCGTTGATGCATTACGAACATTGGATCCATTCCAGACTTGTAAGTCATCGATAAATCCTGTGCACGTCAAGCCATCCGGTGGGTAGCCGCCAACCCAGAAGTCCCCACCGAGCGGAATCAAGTCCGGCCGTGAACTAGGAAACTCCAGAGGAGAACCACCATCGACTTGCAGCGATACCTTGCTAACATCTATCTGGACATTAATGTCATGCCAATTACCATCGGTGATCACCTTGTCGGAGACAAACAGGCTGGGTGCACTTCCAGGTGCATAAACAGAAAGTCGCCCGCTACCCGCCTCCGTGAATATCTCCCAGTGAGACTTACTGGACTTCAATCCATGTGCAAGCAAGATGTTGTAGGTATCGGATTGCATGAGCTTTGTACGCAGGTGCGCGCGAACAGGCAGGGATGCCAGCTCGACATTCTCCATCAGCGTGAGCGCGCCGCTACTCACATCGGCTGACGAACCGTTTACTCCACTTGCCACAACAGGCTTGGCAACCAGCCGCTCCAGAGGGAATGGCAGGACTTCACGCCCCGCCGCATACGCTATGCCGCGGCGGATAAACTCGGCGTGCTCGGGCGCCAGCACCGCACCGGCATCATGGCCGAGCAACGTCTGGACCACTACACCGCGCCCAGACTTGTATGTATACGCGAGAGGCTCGGACTTCCCAGTCACCGTTGAAACCGCGGTCAATAATGGGGTAACGGAATCGTTTCCGACTTGGGAACAATACAGCTCATCGGTGGTTGTAAAGCGCTTGAGACCACGCGTCAGGATGTGGTCAGGTATCGCGATATCGACAGAAAAGCTGCCGTAGGCATCGTGGTTTGCCTTACCATCCACCCAAACGCGCTTCGAAAACCCGCCATGATAATCTGGCCAATCCCGCCACGCTCCATTGGCAAAATGCAACAGGAAGAGCCCGCCCCCGCTGCGGACATAGTTTGTAAAGCGCTTCCGGGATACTGCAGAAAGAGTTGCTGATTCCCAGTTGCAATAGTTGACCAGGAGAACATCGGTTGTATCGAGCACCGTCCCCGCCAGGAGCTCAGGATTGGTGATGATAGCTAACTGGATACGTTTATCAACGCCGGTCAGGTGCTGAATTGCTTCCGTTGTTGCCTTCCAGTCATGAGCTGGGTGATGCCGTCCGGTGAGTATCGTCACACGAATTGGGTCTTCGACAGGGATGTTCGTCGTTGTTACCCCACCCGTAGGAACGCCTACCTTGGCTGTCCAGAGGATGGCATTGCAGAGCATTTTACGGATG
>CAIRTT010000289.1 GCA_903881535.1 uncultured Armatimonadota bacterium | reverse complement strand
GTAAGTAGACTCATACCGCTGCACAATGCCATTCTGATCCTTGGAGTAGGACTTGTAGCCGCCGCCATTGCTGTCCCAGCGTCCGGTGGTCGAGTAGGTGTAGTAGCCCGGAACATCTCCAATAAACGAGAACGTGTAGAGAAATTCAGGTGTGTACACGAGCTCAGTCAGACCGGTTCCCGTCGCTCCCGCTTTAGGTCCTTTGGTGATGCTGAACGAGCTGGATGCTTTGAATTCACCACCATTATCAGCATAGTTGCGGTCATAGCGGGAATAGCCAGCCGGTAGTGTGCAGGCTTCATCCTCGAAGTAGGTGACGCCTTGGCCATCCTCGGATGTCAGAAACCAAAGCTCATAAAACGAATCAAACGCAGGGGCTGGGTTTGGATCCTCGTTTCGCGTCGTGCGCTTGCGTCCGCTGCCCTTAACTGTCTTATAGGTGGAAAAGCCGGTCTGTACAGCCTTGATGACTTCATCTTTGACGGAGCGATTGGCACCTCCGCCATTCCCTCCGCCGCCACCGTTGTTACCGCCACCGTTAGGGAACGGCATCGTGCCGCCGCCGCAGCCAGTCAGCGCAAGCGGCGCACAAACAGCAATAGCCACCGCGCAAAAAGCGTACATCGAAATTTTCATGCTACACCTATCCTTACAATCGCCCATCGGGTTCCTAACCAGGCCCGCGGGCTACCTATTCGTAACCAAAGCTGCATCATGACTTGCGGAACTGGAAGTTCTCAAATGTCTCCGTTGAGCCATCCTTGAACGTTATCGTTCCAGAGCCACTGGCATCCCACACGATGTCAGCCGGGAGCAGCGTGGTGTCCTTACCGGTAATCGTGCCCGTGCCGGACTGATCGGCAATGAAGTTAAGCGTGAACTCAAGACCGTTTTCATCGGTGAAGACCAACCTTGATGTCCCATCATTCCTGTAAGTAGACTCGTAGCGCCGTACGTTGCCTTCATTGTCTTTTTCGTACGTTTTATAGCCACCGCCAGTTGAGTCCCAGCGCCCGATAATCGATGAGCTAGCAAAGCCGGGGATATCGTAGATGAAGGAAAACGTGTACAGAAATTCAGGTGTATAGACGAGATCAACATTACTGGTTCCGGTGGTTCCAGCCTTAGGCCCTGCGTTGATCTTTGTGTAACCGCTCGCTTTGAACTCACCGCCATTGTCTGCGTAGACCTTGTCGTAGCGGGACTCGCCGGCGGGCTTGGTGCAGGCTTCATCTTCGAAGTACTCGATAAGTCGTGTGTAGTTTTCCTCGGGCGTGTGCCGTGCCCAGAGCTCGTAAAAGTCATCGTAGACAAATTTGGGTGTAGGATCCTCATTCCGAGTCGTGCGCTTACGTCCGCTGCCCTTACCTGTCTTATAAGTGGAGAAGCCGGTCTGTACAGCCGTGATGATTATGTCTTTTGCAGAGCGGTTGGCACCGCCGCCATTTCCGCCACCGCCGGTGTTGCCGCCCCCGTTAGGAAACGGCATCGTGCCGCCACCGCAGCCAGTCAGCACAAGCGGCGCACAGACCGCAATGGCCACAGCGCAAAAACCGTACATCGTAATCTTCATAATTGTAAGAACGACGGGTTCTGTCTTCGGGTTCCCGTGTGCAGTACAAAAGCCGTGAATAATTGTTTATAGATGCACACTTTGGAATGAGGGTGGATGAAGGTTCTGCACCGACATCGATAATCAGCTTCTTGACGTAATCAAGCAGGGCTTTCCGGTTTTGCATCTTGGTATAGCGGTTACGACACCCCGTCGTCCAATTGCTGTAACGCTGAAAGAAATGCTTCAACGATTCCATTTGCGCCACGACGCCGGCGAACGTCAGCGTCGGTTGTAGGTTCGGCAGGGTTGGTCAGGAATGTTGCATACGCAATGGGTCCGTTCTTACGGTACCCATCTGTAATCTCATCTGTGGCGAAGTCCCGCTCGAGCACGCGTAATGCATCTTCAAAAAGCGATGGATCGCTACTGCGCGCTCGCAAAGCCTGAAATCTCACGGCCGCGGACTCAGGGCCTTCCTGCTCCAAGCAAAAAATAAGATCATAGGCATCCTTTTGCTCGCCGCGATCTCCATAAGCGCGTGCCTTTAGTACAAGAAACGCCGCGAGTCCGACGACCCGCACAGTCTCAATCGCAACGCCGCCCCCATCCAACAACTCAGCGCGTAGGTCCACCTCAATAAAGTCTTCCACCGCCAGGTTCACTCCCCGGATATTGAGTGCTGATAGCTGCTCACGCTCCGATACGCGGATGGAACGCCCCGACTGGACCTGACTTCTGTCGCACAATAGCTCCACAATTACCGTGACGGATTCACTAATTCGCTTACGCCAGCGCCAATGAATCGGGCGTCCTTCCTCGATGGAACGCTCAAACCCCATCAACTTTAGGTTTGTCTCAAGCGAGCGATAGGCTTCCGTCTGTGCCAGAACATCGAGTCCGACTACAAGATCCACATCTGTCGTCCCGGCATGAGACGAAGATGGAAACAGGTAACGCGGTGCAAGACCCCCAACGAGGAAAACTGCCTCCTTCCAAGGTCCCAAGCGATGCAGTAGCGTGACAAGCGTCTGTTCACAATACGTGACGTGCTGGAAGTTATACCAACTCACATGCTTAGGCTTCATGCTTTAGAAACCTATTCTTTCCATGCGAAGATGCTCGGCTTGTTCGCGTCCCCGGCCCGGCATATTGATCAAATCGAGGTAAAGCTGAATGTCACTGGCCAGCGACATATTCGCTTCCTGATGCCGATACAGTAGCGGCCCTTCCGTATTTGGCACCAAAAACACAACGTTGTAGCCCTCATCCGCCGGCTTCAGGTTGGTGGACAGCGCAAGCTCCTTGATGTCCAGACTACACGGAACCAAAAAAGCGATTTGCTCAGTGTTCGTGACAAATGGTGCGCGCTGCATAGCACCAAGCAGCTGAGTCAGCGCCCAAGGTGCACCCTGCGCCTCAATCGCAGCTCCAAGCATCGTAGCAAGCTCAGTCAGATCGCTGGTCCACCTGTAATATCGATATGCAGTGTAGGAGTCCATCTGATGTTGCTGAGACCAGGCATCCAACAACGCGCCGGGATCTATAAGCCGCCGCAGTGACTGAGGACCCCGCCCTTCGCGCTCCATCCAGAGCATGTTCTCTAAGGGCTCACAGACCTTGATAGCCGTTCCAGCTGCAACACGGGCTTTAGCAGCGAGCTCTGTAACATGCCAAGCACGCTGTGGAGATTGAAGCAATGTATGGAGGACTTGTGTCGTGCGCCCTTTGTAGATGTTGGTTTCAGAGGATGAAGACCCGGACGCGTGATGGGCTTTTGTCGATGATTCGCGGAGCAAGTAAATGCCATCCGCGGCTAGAAATAGGTTGCCGTTGCCATCCAGGTAGCCAACGTTCTCGCTTTGAAGCCACTCGCGACTGGTGGCTGTAAGCACTGGTGCTACAACAAGAATTAGTTCACCCAGCCCCAATGTCGATCTGGCCTGCCATACGGCCTCGCGTACATCGCGCGGAAACCCGGAGGCGCGTGTAATGACGGAAACGGTTACCGTCTGGTCGCCAACGCGCACGATTAAGCGTCCCTCGCGCTGTGCGTTTTCGATGCGCACATTGGGGAGAGAGGCAAACGCATTCATGGGGTTTGGCATTTCAATATTCACTATTTTTACCATATTCACTGCACAGTGAATAATAGCATATTAATGAATAATGCACGCTTCGCAATCGCTGCCAGACATCAAACCAAGTTACCCTCCCACGCGGCGCGGGTCGCCCTGTGGCTCTCATCCCGTCCTAGCGATGCCGACTCGGCGGCAGCAAGCGTCATCGATTACAAATCGCCGGTAGTACTAAAAAACGCTTAATCTCTCCAAAATTCAATTACATTTCGGCATTTTTGACAAAATGCAATTACAAACGCGCGTCCATGATAGATGTGAGTGCAGTTTCTATCCTCGCAACTTCATCATCGGTAAGCTCTGCAAACTGCTTACGTTTGCTTTGTGAAAGGCGCCCGCCATTTTGCATACAGAGCTTGACTAACAACGATGCTCGCCGATCAGGCATGTCCACCACTTCGCGAAGCGCGTAGAGTGCCGCATCAAAAACCTCCACGAAGTCGGCTTCTCCCTTAATGTCACTTCGGATTGTTTCCAGAACACAGGAATACAGAAATTCGACCTGTGCTGTGGCATCGAAAAACCGGAAGAGATCGATCGTTTGATTGCCAACATGGATCCGACTCTCACTATCAAAAGACCATTCCGTGTTAAGCAGGACTGGCTTTGAGAAATCTTCCAATGCCATGTCATAGCTCTGACGGTTTCTCAGGATTGCAGCGCTCACTGGAAAAATAACACCAGGTGGGCTAAATCCGCTAGATGACAGCATTGCATGAATCAAGAAACGGTGGATTCTGCCATTCCCATCTTCGAATGGATGAATGAACACAAATGTAAATGCAGTGATCGCGGCAGCCACGACCGCATCCACTTCACCCTTGCCGTGGATTCGATTAACCATATCCAGCCAACCGCGCATCAGCTTAGGGACATCTTCAGGCCGGGGAGGGATAAAGTGAACATGCTCGCCAAAACCGCGCGTCGTCTCTGCAACGAAATTCTGAAAATCCCGCCAACCTTTAGCCACATACCGTTCATCCACAATCGATGCCTGTAGACGGATAAGGTCATCTTCCGTGGCCGGTAGAAAGGTTTGTGCATCACGCAATGTATGCAGAAAGCGCTCTTCACGGCTGGAGCCTTGAGCCTCTCCTTCTATTGCAAACGAAGATCGGGTTTCCTTTGTGAACAGAAAATTGATTGCCCGCGCGAAGATGTCAGGGTCGTAGCCATTGATCAAGTCTGCGGCTTCACCCTTTAGGTCGAGGTTTATAAATGCATCCAGCTTGTCTGTACGTCGCACGGTGGGACAAAGCTCGTGTGTGCCCAAAAGGTTATCCCGGACACGATGGCGGGCAGAGTTGATTGGCGCCGCCGTGAAGTGAAATCGGACATCGAGAGCATCCACATAGTTTCCTGACTTTACCGGTTCAAGAGGCAGCACATCCCCGGTAAGCCGTTCGTAGAGAAACCAAGCCCGACGACTGAACGCGCCCGTGGGCTCAGCCTTCACCCATGCCAATATCGGTTCACATCCGATGTTCTTGAATGTGGCGCACAGAATCCGAAAATCAAGAGGTTCGTACCGCAATGCAAATCGGAGGTTATCGATGACGGAGCCATCATTAGCATATTGCGCTGAATAGTATTCGTATGTATGGGCTGGTGTCTGAACCGTTCGTCTCGCAGTGGTGTTGGTGAAACTGAGAACATGTGGCGGTGACAGCTGCGGGCAATACTGATGATGTAGTGCAGCTTGACCAACCGGCGTTCCACCAGCATCAACCCCTGATTTATTCAATTACAATAACCTCATTTATCAAAAAAACGATTACATATACCCCCATAATACATAAATACAATTACAAAAGCCTTCAAACCCGAAAATTCGATTACAACACCTTGTCCCGATGCATTAGACACAGCCTGACCATCAAGGGACACAGAGCCCCCTACGGCGCATCCCCGTATGCATCCAGCAGCTGCTTGCGCACCAACACCCCTATGCGCTGGTAGCCATTGGAGGAGGTTAGCCAGTTAACAAAGTAATGGTTCCACTCCTGAGGGGTCATGCTCGTCAAACCAGCGTTCTCGATCGGGACGACAAACTGCGTGATGGTGCTCACGACGCTCCTGCCCTCCGGTGCGGCACGGGTCGTGGTGTAGCAAACATCCCGGTAGTGGACAACTTCCTGCTCGATGGCGTGGCGTGGCACATCCATATACTGAAGCGTTTCGGCGAGTGCGGCTTCGAGGCGCTGAGGAAGGTACTGGATGTCGTTGGCGGTCGTCACAAGACACATCCGAGTCCTGTCGTTTACCATCACGATGGCGTGTTGCCGCTCATTGATGATGTATTTTGCGTACCAGTCTCCAAGCGCGGATGTGGTCGTGACTGGCTCCTGCGCCTTTATGGCCACTGGGTCCAGCTTGAGCTTCTTCAGGATTTGTTGTGTACAGCACAGCTTGATCATAAAACAGGCCCTCCCGCGGAGTTCTCTTAGTTTGGCGCATCCCCGTATGCATCCAGCAGCTGCTTTGCAACAATCGTTTCAATCGAGCCCCCACTAACAACCGAGGATGACCAAATCAGAAAGTGATGATTCCATGCTTCGGGTGACCGGTCAGTGATACCAAAGTGCTCGATTGTCCGAAGATATTGGTTGATGGTGCCGAGTACACTCCGTCCATCTGGTGCTGATGTGGTCGTGGTGTAGCAGACATCCCGGTAGTGGACAACTTCCTGCTCGATGGCGTGGCGTGGCACATCCATATACAGAAGCGTTTCGGCAAGTGCGGCTTCGAGGCGCTGGGGAAGGTACTGGATGTCTTTGGCGGTCGTCACAAGACACATCCGGGTCCTGTCGTTCACCATCACGATGGCGTGTTGCCGCTCATTGATGATGTATTTTGCGTACCAGTCTCCGAGCGCGGATGTGGTCGTGACTGGCTCCTGCGCCTTCAGTGCTACCGGGTCCAGCTTGAGCTTTTTCAGGATTTGTTGGGTACAGCACAGCTTGATCATAAAACAGGCCCTCCCGAGGGGATTGTCGAGAATTTCGCATCCGCGTAGACATCATGCGACTCCCCGCAAGTGTATTACACGAACGGCAAGCGCGTGTAATTCGTCCGTCATGCCGCCCCAACTTACAGCTAAACCGCTCGACCTTCGATGGCGACAGAGGGGTCAGTTTTCAGTGTCGTAAAGGGGGCAGAATTCGTGTCGTGTGACATGCGGATCGCTGTAAATGACATCCGCCAGATGCTCCATAACATCCACGATGCGGTCTCGGAGCGGGGTTCCGAAGTCGGGGACATCTGGAAATGCCTGATGCGCGTGTGTCCAGACATCATCCTGCGTGAGCAGTGTTTCAGGGGATGTCCACTCAATAGTAGCAAGCAGCTCCCGGCTCCACTCCGTGCTCAAGTCATTATTGATGTTAGCGGCG
>CAIRTT010000288.1 GCA_903881535.1 uncultured Armatimonadota bacterium | reverse complement strand
GCCGTGAGTCCGCGGAAACAAAGAAAATGTACGGTTTGGATGAGGCCGTGACGGAGACATTTGGCAAGCAGTGTCTGATGGCGCGCCGCCTTGTGGAGCGTGGCGTGCGCTTTGTGCAGGTCTACCACACAGCGACGAGCAAGCGTTCGAGCTGCCAGCTTTGGGACCAGCACGGGGGGCTGCGCGGAGAGCTGCCGAACAACTGCGCGAGCATCGATAAGCCAATCGCCGGCCTCATCAAAGACCTCAAGGCGCGGGGATTGCTGGAAGATACCTTGGGAGGCTGGGGCGGCGCGTTTGGCCGGACACCGACGACGGAGGGCGGCGGGGATGGCCGTGAGCACCATCCATTTGGCTTTAGTATGTGGATGGCCGGCGGCGGCGCGAAGCGCGGCTATGTCCATGGCGCCACGGATGAATACGGCTGGCACGCGCAGAAGGACATCGTGCATGTGCATGACCTCCACGCGACGATTCTGCACATGATGGGCCTTGACCACACGCGGCTGACGTATAGGTTTGGCGGGCGTGATTACCGGCTAACGGATGTCTATGGCAATGTCGTGAAGGATTTGCTGGCGTAGTGGTCGTGTTTGAGGAGAGAAAACGTATGACAATCGTCCAGCTACGTCCACCCGAAATGGCAATAAATGAGTGCTTGAAGCGTGTCGTCCCTTTTTGGTTTGGACGAGATGTCCACGCTGAGAGTGGCTTCTTTGTGGAGTACACCGAAGGGGCGGCGGCTGAAATCCGGATGCTGCGTCCTGTTGGTGAGGTGAACCAGCTTCAAATGGCAGATACATCCAAGGTCTTCGCCGAAGGCATCGATTTTGTGGTTGCCCCGGACCGGATGCGGATTCTGCTAACGCCGACATCCAGGATTCCGTATCTCGGCTTCCACGAGCGGTTCCCGAAGAAGGGGCGTCCGATGTCGATTACGCAGCACCGTGATGGTACGCGTAACCTCTACTTTTCGGAGGGGCATGTCTTTCACGACCAGCAGGTCGTCGTCGATTATGTTGCGGCGGGGCCATATCAGGGTGTTGTGCCAGATTCTAAACTTAGGCGTCTCCCAAAAACCGCGACGCTGCTCCGTATCGGCAAGCCACTGCGTGTGACGGTGCTCGGCGACAGTATCTCGACCGGGGCAAATGCAAGTGGTGCGACGGGGGCGGCGCCGTGGCAGCCACCGTATCCACAGCTGGTCGCGCATGCACTGCATCGGAAATACCGGTCTGCAGCCACGGTGACGAACTTCTCGGTGGGCGGGATGGATGTTCGGTGGGGAGTGACCCAGGTTGCGAAAGTCATCGATTCGAATCCTGACTTGGTTGTGCTCGCCTTCGGGATGAACGATGCGAGTGGTCGCCGTACTCCCGAAGAATATGCCCGCCTGACACAGGACATCATCGGTGCCGTTTCGGCCAGCAAGCCGGACTGCGAGTTTATCCTTGTGGCGACGATGACGGGGAACCCGGACTGGTCTTATGCTGCGCCAGAGCTGTATCCAAAGTACCGGGATGCTCTGATCGGGATTGAGACGACCGGCGTCGCCGTCGCCGATGTGACATCGTTGTGGATGGCCGTCGTCGCGAAGAAGTCGTTTATGGACATCACGGGAAATGGCGTGAACCATCCAAATGACTATGGTCACCGCCTGTATGCGATGGCGGTTTCTGCAACGCTTGGGTGTTAATCTAAACAGCTCTTACTTAACAAGAGGGAAGTAGATTTTCTTCTTTCTTTTCTGTCAGCAGATTCAACCGAATGGCCATCGGCTGTATGCGATGGTTCTGTCTGCAACGCTTGGGTGTTGAGTCGATTAGCTCTTCTGTAACGAGAGAGAGAGAAGATTTTCTTTCTTTTTTCTGTCAGCAGATTCAACCGATTGACCACCGGCTGTATGCGATGGTTCTGTCTGCGACGCTTGGGTGTTGACTCGATTAGCTCTTCTTTAGCGAGAGAGAAGATTTTTTCTTTTCTCTCAGCAGATTCAACCGAGTGGCCACCGGCTGTATGCGATGGTTCTGTCTGCGATGCTTGGGTGTTGAGCTAAGCAGCTCTTACTCAACAAGAGAGAGAAGATTTTCTTTCTTTTTTCAGCATATTCAACCGAATGGCCACCGGCTGTATGCGATGGTTCTGTCTGCGACGCTTGGGTGTTGACTCGACTAGCTCTTCGATAACTAGAGAGAGAAGAATTTCTTTCTTTTCTCAGCAGATTCAACCGAATGGCCACCGGCTGTATGCGATGGTGCTGTCTGCGACGCTTGGGTGTTGAGCCAGCCGTTCAAGTATTCGTAGAAGCAAATCAACTGCAAAACAGACCCAATTGTTAAATAAATAGCAAAATTCCGCAACTAGTGGTAACGTAATCCTTGCGCCTAAGCGGAATCGATTCTTTCCGCTTCCCGGTCGTCCGGAGTTAGTGAGTCCGGACATGCTCCTTGTGTTTTTTGATGGAGCCCAGTTTTTGTCACCATTGCCGATCGAGGGCATTGGTATGTCTCACCGGGGTGCGCGGGGGAAATCTTGATGACGTTTGCTGATCTTGGCTTGACTAAGCCAATGTGTGATGCTGCCGAAAAAACGGGCTATACAGTCCCGACTGCGGTACAGGACCAAGCCATTCCGAGTATACTCGCTGGCCGTGATGTGATGGTTGGTGCACCTACTGGCACCGGCAAGACAGCCGCTTTTGCGCTGCCGATGATCCAAATGCTGACCGATGAGCAGGTCGCGACAGGGCGGGTTCGTCCACGCCTTCTAATCCTTGCTCCTACCCGTGAGCTCGCAGTTCAGGTCGAGAAAGCCATGTCTGGCTTTGTCTCGACAACGCACCTGCGCTCATTGGTTGTCTATGGTGGCGTCGATATGCGCAAGCAAATCCGCGCCCTGAAAAGCGGCATCGATATCCTCGTTGCAACTCCAGGCCGCCTTCTTGACCTCGCCGGGCATGGCTATGCCGACCTCGGTGGCGTCACAAAGGTCATCCTTGATGAAGCTGACCGGATGCTCGACATGGGCTTTGTTGGCGACATCCGCCACATCATGTCCGGGCTGCCACAGATCAATCAACGCCTCTTGTTCTCCGCGACCTACCCGGCTCCGGTGAAGAAGCTTGCTGATGAGCTGCTTGCCAAGAACTATGAGCGCATTACCGTCGACGTCGCGAATTCAGCGAGTGCCCTCGTTGAGCAGCGTGTCTATCGAGTTAAGAAGGAAGAAAAGCGCGACTTCCTCGTATGGCTGGTCGAGAACGAACCTGTTGAACAGGCGATTGTTTTCTGCCGCACACGCCACGGCGCTGAGCGCCTCGCAAAACAGCTCAAGGAAGATGGCGTCTCAAGCACCGCTATCCACGGCGAGCGAACACAGAATCAGCGCGAAGCTGCCCTCCAGGAATTCCGGGATGGCCGTGTGCGCCTGCTGGTAGCAACCGATGTCGCGGCACGTGGTTTGGACATCCCAAACCTGCCATACGTCATCAACTTCGAGCTGCCTCCAGTAGAAGAAGACTATGTCCACCGTATCGGACGCACCGGGCGTGCTGGGGTTAGCGGAATCGCTATCTCCTTCGTTGCCCCACTGGAACGTAAGCTCTGGAAGGGCATCGAACGTGTTCTTGGCATGGAAATCCATGCATCCAGCACAAACGATTTTCCAAAGCGTGCACGCGAACAACAAGAAGAGATGCAACCACTCTTCGATGAGCCAATCCCAGTTGACGAAACGCCAGCTGAAATGATGGACACCCCGGATGACGATGCAAATAACCCTGCACTCGATCACAACCTCGGGTTTGCCCACAAGTTCGGCGCGCCAATCGACCGTGATGTAGATGCATCTAAGGATGGCACCGTGCGTCCTCCACGTCCGTTGCGCTTGCCAACGCCGGAACTCGATGACCGTGGCCCACGCCGCGACTTCGGTGACCGTCCTCCACGTCAAGACTTTGGTGATCGACCTCCACGCCCAAGCTACGGAGATCGCCCAGCGCGTCCATCGTATGGCGATGACCGCGGACCACGCCGTGACTTCGGCGACCGACCTCCACGTCCATCTTTTGGGGATGACCGCGGACCACGCCGTGACTTCGGCGACCGACCTCCACGTCCATCCTTTGGCGATGACCGCGGACCACGTCGTGACTTCGGCGACCGACCACAACGTCCATCGTTTGGTGGGGATGACCGCGGACCACGTCGTGACTTCGGCGACCGACCGCAACGTCCATCGTTTGGTGGAGATGACCGTGGACCACGCCGTGACTTCGGCGACCGACCACAACGTCCATCGTTTGGTGGGGATGACCGCGGCCCACGTCGTGACTTCGGCGACCGACCGCAACGTCCATCGTTTGGTGGAGATGACCGCGGACCACGCCGTGACTTCGGCGATCGGCCACCACGTCCATCGTTCGGTGGAGATGATCGCGGACCACGTCGTGACTTCGGTGATCGACCACCACGTCCATCCTTCGGGGATGATCGCGGACCACGCCGTGACTTCGGTGACCGGCCTCCACGTCCATCCTTTGGGGATGACCGCGGACCACGCCGTGACTTCGGTGATCGGCCTCCACGTCCATCCTTTGGGGATGACCGCGGACCACGCCGTGATGCCGGTGATCGTCCACCGCGTCCAAGCTTTGGAGATCGCCCAGCGCGACCATCCTTTGGCGACCGACCGGCAAGGCCAAGCTTTGGTGATCGTCCAAGGCCAAGCTTTGGTGACCGACCACCTCGCCCAGGCGGCGGAGCGGGTGGCGGCGGCGGCTTCCGCAAGTTCGGTGGACCCGGACCAGGCGGCGGCGGCTCACGTGGACCAAAGAAATTCGGTCCTAAGCGCTAATCACAAAAACATCCTGCTGATCACGTATCAGCAGGATGTTTTTCCTTTTAATGGCATCAATCTTGCAGGTGAATAAAGCATTATGTTCACCTCGCTGCGTTCACGGTTGCTGCAAGAATCCGACACGGTTTGTGATGATGCCTTTGTTCTGGCATTGGATGAAACGATAACGGATGTTCAAGTGGCTGCTGATGCGCTTCAACAGGGATTTACGCTTGCTGCGCGCCTGATGCGTCGCAAGTACGGGATGTTGCAAGCGGTTGTGATCCTCCCGGATGCCGTCTTTGATATCGATTACCGCGAGCTTGCTGAGCACGCCTTTGGTGCAGACCACTGCCACTTGGTTGTCATCAGCATCAAGACAAACTCCAGCCAAAACATCAGCCAACAAATCGCACGTGGAACCGAATACTGCGGACCAAATGCATCCATTCGCGGTGTCGTCTCCCGCCAACAACCCGGATATGTTCTCGCGACCGTTTCGACAGGTGCATCGACAACCAAGACATTCCTGTCATCCCGCAAGGCCGCGTAAGCCCTTATCCGCGGGACGCACAAACGTAGAATCCTATCCAGCACCACCGCTTCTTGGTCACGTTTTCTGACCTAAACAGCTGCCGCAAATACGTGCAAATTTCTGCGTGAAAACAAAAAATCATCTTCAGCTAGTCTAAGACGCATTGACGTGTCAATTTCTAAACCGGGATATCGAAACCATCTCTCCGGTAGAATCCTATCCAGCACCACCGCTTCTTGGTCACGTTCTCTGACAGCTACAGTTGCCGCAAATACGTGCAAATTTCTGCGTGAAAACAAAAAATCATCTTCAGCGAGTCTAAGACGCATGGACGTGTCAATTTCTAAACCGGGATATCGAAACCATCTCTCCGGTAGAATCCTATCCAGCACCACCGTTGTTGCCGGAAGGATTTTGAAATGCCTGTTGATGCCCCCAAACCCTTTGGACCCCTGCCAACTCCTCGCCAGCTCGCTTGGCATAAACGCGGGATGTACGCTTTCGTCCACTTCACCATCAACACATTTACTGACAAAGAGTGGGGCTACGGCGATGAAAGCCCAGCGCTCTTCAATCCATCTGGCTTTGATGCCGACAGCATCGTCCGCGCTGCAAAAGATGGTGGCCTCACCGGCCTCGTTCTAACTGCCAAGCATCACGATGGTTTCTGCCTCTGGCCGAGCAAGTTCACCGAGCATTCCATCAAGAAGAGCCCATGGAAAAACGGCAAGGGTGACATGGTCCGCGAATTTTCAGATGCCTGCCGCCGCCACAAAATCGCATTTGGCGTGTATCTTTCGCCATGGGACCGCAACCACAAAGACTATGGCCGGCCGGAATACCTGGCTTACTACCGCAATCAGCTCCGTGAGCTCTTGACCCAGTACGGGAACATTTTCGAAGTCTGGTTTGATGGCGCAAATGGTGGGGATGGCTACTACGGCGGCGCTCGTGAAACCCGGACGATTGATAATAAGACGTATTACGACTGGGCTACGACGCGGGCGATGGTCCGTGAGCTTCAACCGGATGCCTGTATGTTCTCGGATGGCGGACCGGACTGCCGCTGGGTTGGCAATGAATCTGGCTATGCAGGAAATCCGTGCTGGGCGACGATCAAGCCGGATGACATCTGGCCAGGGCACGGCGAAGGCGAGCACCTGATGCGCGGCGACCGGGATGGTGCAGCGTGGATTCCTGCGGAAGTGGATGTCAGCATCCGCCCGGGTTGGTTCTGGCATCTAAATCAGGACAACGTCGCAAAAGACGAAAAGCGCCTGACGCAGATCTGGTTTGACAGTGTTGGCCGGGGGGCTAACCTTATCCTGAACCTGCCTCCGGACCGCCGCGGCGTGCTCCCGGAAGTCGATGTCCTGCATCTCCAGAAGTTCAACCGCCATGTGTCCGCGATGCTGTCGGAAGATATCGCACGTGGCGCAAAAGTCACGGCATCCAATGAGCGTGGTGGTTCAAGGCAGTTTGGTGCCGGCAATCTCACCGATGGTCGAGAAAACAGCTACTGGGCAACGGATGACATGGTCAATGATGCCGAATTTGTCATCACACTGCCAAAGCTGCGTGAGATTTCGGTGATTAAGCTCGCTGAGCACATCGCGCTCGGGCAGCGGGTGGACGGCTTTAAAGTAGATGTCCGTGTGGATGGCAAGTGGGTTCCGTGGGTCGATGGCTTCCAGATCTCCGCGCAGCGTGTGCTCCGCGGAACGCCTGTCGTAACGGATGCCATTCGCGTGGCTGTGAAAGCAAGCGCCTGTCCTTGCCTGACAAGCGTTTCGATTTACCGCGAGCCCCATGTCTGAGATTCCTCCGCAGCTGACCGCCATCGAGCGCACCCGCCGGGCCCAAATCATTGAGGCCACGGCGGTGTGTATCGCAGCAAATGGCTACAGCGCATCAAGCCTAGCGGCGATAGCAAAGCAGGCCGGCGTCAGCAAAGGCGTCATTCTGTACCACTTTGGCAGCAAAGACACGCTGATCGAAGAGGTGCTGAAGCATGTCTACATGTTAGCGGATGCTGAAGTCGGTACACGCGTTCGTGCGCAAACGACGCCTAAAGGCTTACTGGATGTCTTCATTTCCGAGAGCTTCGTCTTTATCAGTGAACGTCGCGACTATGTGATCGCGCTCCTGCTCATCCTCGCCGATGGCCATGGGGCATCCCGTATCGTCCACGGCCAAGTTCAGTCATCCACGCAAGATCTCAAGGATATTCTTGAGTATGGCCAGCGGGAAGGGGTGTTCCGCGCATTCGATGCGGGCGAGGTTGCGAAGATGATCCGCACGCTCATCGATGTCGCGAGCTACACGCTGCGGGATGACCCGGCGGCAGACCTTTCGGCGTATGCACGAGAGGCCCGTGCATTTATTCAAGCTGCGATTTACCCTTAGCTGCCATCGTTCGCGATAAACAATCCACCAAATACTGATTTACTGTACACTGTCAGGAAATAACTGACCGAGTGGTCAAAAATGACGTGGGGACTCCATGCGCGACGATAACCTTCCAACCATTTCCCTCCTTCTTTCCGCCAAGCTTCGATCCACGCTTGATTCCGATGTTGTATCTAAGCGAGCTGCCGGTGCGGCTCAGCTGGTGATGATTGATGGACATCTGGCTTATAGCCACAGCGCAGGCTATCGGGACATCGGGGAAAAGCTTCCGTTCGACTTTGACACCGTGGTCCGGATGTACTCGATGACAAAGCCGATCACCAGCGTCGTCGCGATGATCCTGCACGAGCGTGGGGCATTTTTGCTCGATGATCCGATTAGCAAGTACATCCCGGAGTTCGCCGCGGCCACTGTTTTGGATGGTCCTGCGGGAATTCAAAAGCCTGTCAAACCAAAGCGACCTCTTACGGTTCGGGACTGTTTCCGCCACACGACCGGCTATTCGTATGGCGATGATGTTCGCGTAACGGCATTCCATATTCGGGAAAAGCTGACGTACCGGCCTCCATTCGGGATGTATCCGCCTGACTTGACGATTGAGGAAGCGGCGGCGGCGATGGCCCGTATTCCCGCGCTCCATCACCCGGGGGAAAGGTTCACCTACGGGCACAGCACAGATCTCCTTGGACGCCTGATTGAAGTCTGGGCTGGCAAGCCGCTGGACCGTGTGTTTGATGAACTAATCATCAAGCCCCTTGGTATGAAGGACACAGCCTTTCAGGTTCCTGGCCGCCTTAAGAGTCGCTTTGCATCGACTTACTACCAAAAAGATGGCGAGCTAAATCTACAGGATTCCTATGCAGCCAGCGACTACAACAAGGGCTTTAAGTTCCTTGGCGGTGGCAGCGGATTGGTCTCAACGATTCGCGACTACGCCATTTTCTGCAACATGCTGGTCAATAATGGCAAGCATGGTCGCCATCAGATCATCAAGCCGGAAACCTTACAGCAAATGTTCACTGACCAGCTCGCGGGCGTGGCGGGAGGCTTTCAGTTTGGCCTTGGCTTCGCAATCGACAACTTCAAAATCGGAGCTGGCTCGTCATCCCGGATGGCGAAGTCGTACGCGTGGAGCGGCTATGCAAGCACAGCGTTCCAAGTCATCCCTGAGCTCAAGCTGGTCAACATCGTCGTTCAGCAACAAGTGCCAACCTATGATGTGCTTGGCAACACGCTGAGCGCACAGCTTCGGGAGGGGCTTTCCCTGTGAAACAAAACCCAACACTCAGCCATGGCTTTGTCAGTGTCAATGGCATCAAGCTCCACCACGTATCAACCGGTAAAGGCCCGCTTGTCCTATTTCTCCACGGCTTTCCCGAGTTTTGGTATGCGTGGAAGAATGTCCTCCCCGATGTCGCAAAGGCCGGCTTCGAAGCGGTTGCCATCGATATGCGTGGGTACAACACATCCGACAAACCTAAAGACATCAGCGCTTACCGCCTGCCTGAGCTGATCGCGGATGTCCGCGGCGTCATCCAAACGCTGGGCCGCGGGCGCAAGGCAATCCTGGTTGCACACGACTGGGGCGGCGCCGTCGCGTGGGCCTTCGCGGGTGCTCATCCCGAGCTCCTCGAAAAACTGGTCATTATCAATGCACCGCACCCAACCGTTTTCGCCCGTGAGCTCGCATCCAATCCGAAGCAGCAGGCCGCCAGCGGCTACATGACGTTCTTCCAGTCGCCCGGCGCCGTAGAGACGCTTCTCAAGGACAATTGCGCCGGCCTCGTGATGTCGATTCTTGGTGCGCGCAAGCGAAAGCCTCCGTACACGCCTGAGGAAAAGGATGCATATATTGCGGCGTGGACACAGCCCGGCGCGTTGACGGCAGGCATCAACTACTACCGTGCAAACAAGGTTTCGCCTCCTGCACCGGGCAGTAAGCCTTCATCCACTGCCGAATCATTTGGCACCACCGGTCCAGTCAATGTCAAAGTCCCGACGCTGGTGATTTGGGGGATGCTCGATACCGCGCTGCTCGCGGGCAACATCGATGGCCTTGACAAATACGTCAAGCAGCTCACCATTCGCCGCATCCCGGATGGCTCCCACTGGGTCATCCACGAACGGACCAGCGACATTGCTGCCATGATCATGGCATTCGCATTAGGAAAGACCGTCCCGGATGTCAAATAGCATCACGCCCGACGAGGCATCTTCGCAACCATCGCCATCATCATCCCCGCGGTACCACGCCCTGGATGCCCTTCGCGCGTACGCGATGTTCCTCGGTGTCATTCTGCACGCAGGCTTGGCCTATATCCCAAACGTCCCTTGGGGGAGCCATGACCCGGCGGCGGCAGATTGGGTTGGCTTGATTCTGTTTGGCATCCACGGATTTCGGATGCAGCTGTTCTTCGTCATCAGCGGCTTCTTTACACTGATGCTGCTCCAGCGCCGCGGTGTCCAAAACATCATTAAGCACCGCTTTCTGCGCATCCTGGTGCCGTGTCTCATCGGTGTTATCACTGTCCTTCCCGCGCAACATGCCGTCGAAGCGTGGGCAACACGTAGTGAGAGCAAGGCGGTTGTCCGCACCAGCAAGGAAGAAAACGCGACGGCTTTTGTCAATGCGCTCAAGGCCGGTCAGCGGGAAAAGGCCGGTCAGCTACTGGGTGCTGGGCTCGACCCAAATGCGCAGGACCCGATGTACGGTCTCACGATGCTGGCTTGGGCGGCGCTTGTCGATGATGGCCCGGTTGCCGGCGAGCTGATCAAGCGCGGAGCGGATGTAAACGGCCGCTCCCGTAACCAATCGACGGCGCTGAACGCGGCGGCATTCCGTGGCAGTGAGATGGTTGCACTGCTCCTCCTCGAGCAGAATGCAGATGCAACGCTAAAGTCTGCCGATGGCGACACGCCGCTGCGGTCGGCGTTTGCACCAGCGGATGCAACAGCGGGGATCGCGATGCTTATTGGAATCACGCTCCCGGATGATGCAAAACTGACGGATGGTCGCAAAAACGTGGTCCGCTTGCTCCCCGGTGGCGAACAGGCACTAGCCGCTTCTCCTGACCTTGGGTACGTGAAGTCAAAACAGACCGGCCTCCCCGCGCTCCGAGCAGCTTATACGCAGTGGCTGGTCTCCGGAATGGTGATCGGCTCCGGCCCAGCCGCGTTCAACTTCCTGATGACAAATGTTGTTGACCATCTGTGGTTTTTGTGGATGCTGTGGTGGATGGTCCTCATCCTCGCGGCGCTTGCGGGTGTGTTTCATCGCATCCCGTCTAGCGCCATCGCGTGGCTTGGCAAGCCCTGGCGTATCGCAATCCTCGTGATCCCAACCGCCATCCTCCAGAGTTTTCAGGGACTTTTCGCCCCGGTGATTGGCCCCGATACAAGCATCGGCCTGCTCCCGATGCCGCATGTCTTCATCTACTACCTGTTCTTCTTCTGCATCGGGGCGCTGATTTACAAGGCTGGCACCATCGATGCCGCGCCATCGAAGAGCTGGATTGCTGAGCTCATCATCGCAAATGCAGTCTGTATCCCACTCGCGCTGGTTCTCCTCAGTGGTCGGGACACGGGCGGCCTGCTCATCGGAGGTATCGTGCAAGGCTTCTACGCGTGGCTTAGCATCTTCGGCCTGATTGGCTTCTTCCGTGCAACGCTTGGCGGCGAGTCGAAGGTTTTGCGCTATCTCTCGGATGCTTCGTACTTCGTCTACATCTTCCACATCATCGTTGTTCTCGTTCTCCAGCATGTCCTCGTTAAGATAGGCATCCCTGTCGGAATCAAGCTACTCATCGTGGCACTTGGCGCAACGGGAATCCTTATCGGGGTCTACCAAGTCGCCGTTCGCTACACATTCATCGGCACATTGCTGAATGGCAAGAAGGTTCGTAATGCAGACTAACTCCAGGGCGTTTGCGCTTCAGATGCTTCTGGGAATGACCCTTGGAATGTCACCGGCCATCGCAGCAGACCGTCCGGTCTTTGACATCCCCACGACTACCACGCCACCGAAAATCGATGGTGATCTCACGGATGATGCCTGGAAGGGCGCACTCCGTGGCGGTGATTATGTACGCTTTACGGGATCTGCACCGTTTTCCCAGAAGACTGACACGTGGGTTACCACCGATGGCAAGAATCTCTATATCGCGTTTTATTGCCACGACAAAGAACCCGACAAAATCCGTGCGAGTGAGACGCAGCGTGGGTCAGGAGCTGTAGATGGGGATGATCACGTTACGGTTGTCGTGGATAGCCAGCATTTGCACAGAGGGGCATCCACATTTGCCGTAAACCCACTTGGCACCCAGCTC
>CAIRTT010000287.1 GCA_903881535.1 uncultured Armatimonadota bacterium | reverse complement strand
GTTGCGGCGATATACTCGGCGGAAATGATGTCCCGGATACGCATTGTCATTTGTATGGTTTTACCTGCCATTGTGCTGGCGGTTGCGGCCTGCGCCCCGCGCATCGACAAAAGCAGTGCACCAACCGGCGCGTGGAGTCAGGAAAAGCTGGCTGCCGCAACGACATCGGATGGCTATATTGGCAATGATGCCTGTCAGCCCTGCCACCAAGGCGAGTTTCAAAAGCATCATGGGTCGCGGCATATGAAGACGCTGTACGAGGGCTTCACGGATGTCCTTGGCCCGCTTGCACCACCTGAAGGTCAAGTCCCAAATGGCGGCAAGGTGACGTATGACCAAGGCCAGCTCGTTATCGAGGCGCCTAATAAAGACACCGGCCAGCCCGTCCCGATTCCCATCGATTTGGTTCTGGGTAGTGGCAAGACAGGGATGACCTTTCTCGCGGTTCATCCAGGTGGAAGTGTTGAGATTCGCCAATCCTGGTTTCCAAGCGATAAATGCTTTCGCGTAACACCTGGGCAGGAAGACTTTACCAACAAGACGATTGGTCAGATGCACGGTGTGAATGATGCGATGCACTGTATTGGGTGTCACTCCGTCCCCCGCCCCGACACCAGCCTGATTCCTGAACCGCGCTTTTTCGGTGTTGGATGTGAGTCATGTCATGGCGCGGGTGCGGCACATGCTAAGGCGATGGCGGCTGGGGACAAGACCCGCGGGCTGTTGTTGAATAAGTTCACCGACAAGGGCGGCAAGGTCATTAATGACACGTGTGGGAAATGCCACCGGACGCCGGCCGCAGTCGCCAAGCTCGACAAGCTGTCCCAGCAGGCAACGAACCGTTTTCAGCCGTATGGCCTCTCGAAGAGCAAGTGCTTTATCAAGAGTAATGACAAGCTGAGCTGCGTGACTTGTCACAACCCGCATGAAGATGCATCCAAGGATGAGGCGGGTTATGTAAAAGCCTGTATTCAGTGCCACAGCGCGCCGGAAAAGGTCTGCAAGGTCAACCCGGTGGCGGACTGCATCCGGTGTCATATGCCGACAAAGCCGGTGTTCCCCGGCACGCCTTTTCCGGTTGAGATGGCCGATCACTTTATCCGCATCAACAAAGACATTTCGAAGTAGCCTGAACGCTTGACCTTGCCGTGCTGGCAGGATGGAGAACGACGATGTTTAAAACACAAACCATAAAAAAAGCCCGTCCTATGATGGACAAGCCATTTTGGCAGGAGTACCACGAGGCGTGGCCACTTGCGAGCGCGGATGAAAACGATGTTCGTGCGATTGTGCTCGACAAAGCTGGTCAACCATGGGTTGCGACCAAAGTGGGTCCTCGTGTTTTGGTGCGTGCTGCGTGGGTAAAGCCGGATGGCGCGGATGTGGTTGGGAGCAGCCACAGCATTTGCATCGATGGCAGTGGCAATGTTTGGGTTGGCGCGACGAGCGGCCTGTGGATGATTTCCGGTGGCAAGGTTCGACCTGCGCCGGGCTTTATGCAGTCTCCGATTGGGGCTGTCACGGCAAAAGGTAGCCTTGTTGTGGCGGCGGGCCCGGATGGCGTTTTCTGGAACAAAGGCGGCAAGTGGGCAAAAGTGCCTGGCCGCACGATGCAGAATGTCCGCACGGTTTACATTGCGTCTGATGGCCATATCTGGGTAGGGACATCCAGTGGACTCTACATTTTGGATCCAAGTGGGAAGAAGTCCGTTGTGCGCTTAGGCCGCCCGGATGTCCTGCTGAGCTCAAATGTTCATGACATCCGGGAATTGCGAAATGGCGATGTCGCGGTTGCCAGCACCGGTGGCCTCGACATTTACCGGGGACAAACCCGTGTAAAGAGTCTGTCATCGAAGGAACGGATTCCCTGCCGTGAGCTGCGTGCTGTGGCTCAGGATGCGGAAGGCCGACTCTGGTTGCCAAGTCGTATAGGTGTTGTCCGCTTTGATGGTGACCGGTTCCGCCTGCGTCACTCGCGGCGGTGGCTACTCGCGGATGATGCGCGGGGGGTTGCGATCGGGCCGGATGGCAGTGCGTGGGTCGCGACGGCGGGCGGCGTGGATGCGATTCGCCGCAAGAAAATGACGCTTGAAGAAAAGGCAGATTACTTCCTGGGCGTGCTGCGGAAGCGGCATATCCGCGAACCGGGGCTGGTTGGCCCGGCGGTTTTGAAGAAGCGTGGGGACTTGTCGGCAAGCTTTATCGAAGATGATGATAACGATGGCGAGCACACTGGGATGTACATCGCGATCGAGTCGCTGCGCTATGCCGTGACCAAAGACCCGCGTGCAAAGGCAAATGCACGGGCAGCATTCCGTGCGATGGAGATTCTCCAGGAAGCAACCGGGACTCCGCACTTTATTGCGAGGTCAGTCCTGCCAATAGGAACGGCACCACTCCATGAGGTTGACCGGACATTTACTGCGGATGAAATCGCTGAGGCGAAGCTGCGCGATCCACGGGAGAAGCCGATTGAGAAGCGCTGGCTTCCAACCAAGGATGGCAAGTATTTATGGAAGCGGGATGCGAGCTCGGATGAAGTGGATGGCCATATGTACGGCTATGCACTGTTTCACGACCTCGTCGCAGATGCCGCGGACAAAAAGCGAGTCGCAAGCCTGGTCGACCGGATAATCGGTGGGATTGTTGACAATGGGTATGTGCTTCAGGACATCGATGGCAAAGGAACCCGCTGGGGGAACTGGTCACCAAAGAGTCTTAATGGCGACCCCAATTGGAATGAGGAGCGGTACGGAAACTCTACGGAGATCATTTCCCACCTTGGTGTGGCGTATCACATGACTGGCAAGCAAAAGTATTTGGATGCCGCCAACTACTTGATTCAAAAACATGGCTATGCGGAGAACATGGGCAAGCTGCGGTATGTGACGCCAAGCGAGACAACACACATTAACGATGAGCTGCTCTCAATGGTCTTTCCGAATCTGTTCAATCATTTGTTGATTCCGGATCTCAAGATGATTGCGATAAAAGCCTTACGGCAATGGCATCAAAACTGTGTCCGCGACAATATTCCGTTCTATGACTTTGTCTACAACACATACTCAGGTTCGCGGGTTTCACTGGATGGTTCCATGACGACATTACGGGAATGGCCACTGGATCAGATTGAGTGGACAGTGGATAACCGTTTCCGCGAGGATGTGACATTTGACCGTGTACCAGGTCGGGATGGTGTCAAGCTGAGTAAGCTGGTCCCCCGGGATGAGATGGGATTGTGTAACTGGGACCAGGAACCTTACTTTGCAGTCATCGGTCGCAATGGTGAACGCGAAGACCGGCCAAGCGACTGGTTACTGGCCTATTGGATGGGACGCTACTGGGGGCATATGTCAGCGGGAACGCGCTGATGGCTGCCATCATGGTCGAATATCTGGCGTTATTGACGCAGTAAAGTACGCGCTAGCATTACGATTACATTAAGGCGGATTCCTACAAAAGAATTCGCCCCTTTGACAATTCTACGACCAGTGTAAATTAATGCTTGACACACGCCAATAGTATTCGTAGCATCTCAGTTACACAGTTTCGCATTGTTGCGCGACTTTGTCTGTGTCTGTGATGTCAATCGGGTATCTCAGGCATGGATTCGCGGTTCGGCAATGGTTGCCGGATACGCCTATCAAGGAGGTAGGAAGTAAGTCAATGAATACAATTCATAAGTCCACTGGTCGAACCAGTGCATTTACTCTG
>CAIRTT010000286.1 GCA_903881535.1 uncultured Armatimonadota bacterium | reverse complement strand
TTTCGGTTTGTTGCGCATAGCCTTCAAAGGTATCTGTCAGACTACGAATCAGTTCTTGTTTCATTTTTCGCGCAGCACAACACACTGGTTTTCACGACACCACGAAAATTCGTAACGTCATTGGAAATCCACACCCACGGGCAGGCACAGAGGCCTGCCCCTACGCAGACTATTTTCAGAGGATAGCATCCCACATCAACAAAAATGTCGCGCCACGCATCCGAAGGGTAAAATCAGAATGAATCGTTTCCAAGCCAAATAGCATCTGATACAGGTAGAGTCTGGAAGCGAAATGGAGTGTTGTTGATATGAGTGAACTACGGGATGTTGTCATCATCGGAAGCGGACCTGCGGGTCTCACCGCGGCTATTTACGCGGCGCGCGCAAACCTAACTCCCCTCGTCTTTGAAGGCCTCCAACCCGGCGGGCAGCTCACCATCACCACCGAAGTCGAAAACTTCCCAGGGTTTGCACACCCCATCGAAGGGCCTGAGCTCATGGATGCGATGCGCGAACAAGCCGTCCGCGTAGGGACCGAAGTCCGCATCAACACCATCGAGAGCGTTGACCTCTCCCAGCGGCCGTTCACCGTCAAGGCGGATGATGGCAGCACCGTCCTCGCAAAAACCCTCATCATCTGCACCGGTGCATCCGCAAAGTGGATTGGCATCGAATCCGAAGTCGCTCTCCAAAACCGCGGCGTCTCCGCTTGTGCAACCTGTGATGGCTTCTTCTTCCGTGGTAAGGATGTCATTGTGGTCGGTGGTGGCGATACGGCGATGGAAGAGGCGATGTACCTCACGCGCATGTGTAACTCCGTCACCGTCATCCACCGCCGTGACACGCTGCGTGCATCCAAGGTGATGGCAGATCGCGCCCTCGCAAACCCGAAGATTCGCTTTGAATGGAACTCTGCCGTCAAGGAAATCAAGGATGTCACCCTCGGCAAGGTCACCGGCGTTGTGCTCGAAAGCACCATCGATGGCTCGACAAAAGACCTCGCATGCGATGGCGTCTTTGTAGCGATCGGACATCATCCAAACACGAGTCTTTTCAAGGACCAGCTCCCGATGGATGCGAATGGCTACCTCGTGACCGATGGCGTCAAAACCATTGTGGATGGCTGCTTCGCGGCTGGGGATGTGTGGGACACGCACTACCGCCAGGCGGTCACCGCGGCGGGGATGGGCTGCCAAGCGGCCATCGATGCAATCCGCTTCATCGAAGCCAACGAGCACTAAAGCATCATGAACATCACCCCCCCGGAGCTTCCCGCAAACCTCGGTATCCGGGGGGTTGGTATCGATATCGAGGATGTTGACCGCATCCGAAAGGCCGTTGAGACACACGGCAAGCGGTTTGTAAACCGCATCCTTACCCAAGCCGAACAGGATGCCTGCCTTGGCCGGGATGACTGGCCGCAGCGCATCGCCGCACGGTGGTGTGCCAAGGAAGCGGTCGCGAAGGCGCTCGGCGGCGGGATGAGCTGGACGGATGTCGAGATCCTAAATCAGGCATCTGGGCAGCCGTATGTCACTCTCTACGGCCGCGCACTTACGCTTGCAGGAACGGGTTCCGTTCACATTTCACTCACGCACACCGCGACACAGGCAGCGGCAATCGCGATTTTTGTGGATGCCCGCTAACCCAACATAACCACTATTCAGATTGGGTGATGGACCTATACAACATCACCAACACCGCTCCATAGCGCTGCTTTCCGGCGACAGGCTCCGGGTACATCCGAAGAAGCTCCTTTATCGCATCCGGAATACATCTCATAACAGATCCAACTGCAGCGGCGGAATCCCCACCACTCGCTTCGATGCAGAGAACGTATTGCACTGCGGCGCCCAGGATGTGTTTTGTCTGATGGGCATCCGTACTGCCGCCAGGTGGATGCAAAAACGCAGCACCAACCGCAGCGCTTGCGGCGTGAATCGCATGAAACATCGGACCACGCTCGATTGTCTGTGCTATGCGAAACGTATCCATGGATGCTTTACGCAACGCAACATTGCGTGTTCCGCCAGCGATGTAAGCAGCTGCTGCATCCAGAGCCGATGTGGCAGCGATGGTCGCTGCGTCATCATCAAGGGCTCCATCGACTGACATCGCAGCAACGTCCAGCGACTCCCGCGCAAGCATCACCGAAAAGGAAACACTCTCACGTAAGAGAGCAGGGTTTAACAAAGGGTTGTTTTCATCACTGTCCGAACCACTTGGAGACCTAATTATCGTTGGTCTTGTGGCCCATCAGGTGCCGGACCGAAAACGCTTGGCCGGTGTGATACGCGATATGGAAGACCATATAGTCGGCAAACTGACCAAATGTCTCGCCTGGTCCATTGAATGCGAGGGGCTCATCCCGTTCGGCGGTCGATGCCAAAAACACCGCTTTCGCACAACGTTGGACCCGGTCGACTTCCTGCAAGACGGCTGAAACACTCATCTTCAGCTGAATAGGCGAGCCAACATTATGCAAGTAATACGATGCATCTTTGATGGCCAGTGGCGACGCCAACATAGGGTCTGCTGCGAGTTTGTTTGCATACATCGTCAGGTAGTACACGATGTGGCAGGTGATTTCCCCGATGCTGAGCAGGTTTTCATGTGGACGAACCCAGAGATCGGCATCATTTAGCTCTTCAAAAACGAGGGAAAACTCCCAGAAACCGGAGTCCCACGCTTGCGATTGCGTATCTAAAAAAGACATGTCAGATTCTAGCACGGTGGCCTATTCGCGAGTGCGATCCAAGAAAAACGAAAAAATGGGGAGGCATTTCTGCCACCCCATTATGGTTTCGTTCACGCAGCCGGCACTAGCCGAGCTTTGCGAGCGCTTCCTTGACGAGACCAGGGATATCGCTGGTCGAGTCTGCAACCGGGACACCGGCTGCGTTGAGTGCTTCAATCTTGCTCTCGGCTGAGCCGCTGTTGCCGCTGACGATTGCGCCAGCGTGGCCCATCCGCTTGCCTGGAGGTGCGGAGCGTCCACCGATAAAGCCGATGACTGGCTTGGTCATGGTCTTGATAAACTCTGCGCCAGCTTCTTCATCAGAGCCGCCGATCTCACCCACCATCACGACAACCTTGGTCTCAGGGTCCTTTTCGAACTCTGCAAGGACATCCACAAAACGCATCCCAAGGATTGGATCACCGCCGATACCGACAGCACTAGTCTGTCCGATACCTGCACGTGTCAGCGCATCCACGATCTCGTACGTCATGGTGCCAGAGCGGGAAACCAATCCGACAGGACCTGCGGTGAAGATGTTTTGCGGGATGATACCGATCTT
>CAIRTT010000285.1 GCA_903881535.1 uncultured Armatimonadota bacterium | reverse complement strand
CGGACCGGCGATTGATGAGAAGTAACATCAACACCAAAATCGTCGGGAGCAAAAGCCCATTTAGAATCTGCGCACCCGTGATGACCCCAAGTAACCGGTTTTCGGGCACGAGCAGGGTTACCACAACGGCAAACACAATCAAGGTTGTGAAGACCCCAATAAACAGCGGTGCCTCACGGATTTTGCGTCCGAGACCACTCTCGCTCCCAATCGCTTCTGTCACCGCATATGCGGTGGACAGTGGGACGATGACGGCACCAACTGCACTAGCATTGAACAGTCCGATTGCGAACAGCACATAGGAACTCGAGCTTGCAACCGGCTTGAGTGCTTCCGCCGCATCACGCACCGATGTGATATTTCGGTTTCCCGCGACCCACAATGTTGCCGCACATGCAACGACGATGAAAAACGAGATGGCATTGCTGGCGATCGACCCAATAAACACATCCCACTTTTCGTAGACGTAGTGTTCTTTTGTCAAGCCCTTGTCACGCACCGTGCTCTGAACATAAAACTGCATCCAAGGTGCAATCGTCGTCCCGATCAATGCGATCGCGTGGCTGACGTATTGCTGATCACCATGCGGAATATGCACCGTCAGAATGCTGCGCGTAACCAAGCCCCAATCGGGCTTTGCCATCACTGCAGCAACGACATAAACCAGATACACAGCGCAAAGGGCAAGGAAAATCTTCTCAACGCGCCGATAGCTACCACGGAGGACTAATAACCAAAGGAGAATACCAAGCAACGGTACTGCGATATAGCGGATTCCAGGTATGGGGATTAGCAGCTCAAGGGATGCAGCGATGCCAGCAAACTCGGAAAGCGTCGTGAATAAGTTCGCTACAAGGAGGATGACCATCGCGAATACAGCAACCCGAACTCCAAATTGCTCTCGAATCAGGTCAGCAAGTCCCTTACCGGTGACCAAACCCATTCGGGTGCCCATTTCTTGAGCAACAACGAGCGAGACGGTAGTCAGGACCAGAAGCCAAAGCATCCCGTAGCCATGCGTCGCACCAATCTGGGAATAAGTGAGTACGCCGCCAGCTTCATTACCTGCGGCCGCAGCAATCAAACCGGGGCCAATAGCAGACAATAACATCCACAGGTGAGACCTGCGGCGAACTACACCACCCGGAGACTGAGACTGCGAGGGCACGAAGGTGGCTCCTTAGCAGCAGTCAGAATTAGCATTGCGCGCGATTGTATCCGCTCGGGTAATGCGATTGCAAGGGCTAAATTCTCAGCGCAATGTTAAAAATGCATTGCTATTCCACATCGCCAGCCAAGAATTCGAAGAGCCATGGTCAAAGGCATAATTCTGTGTCAATCGCAGCTCATCCCTACTTGGATAACGCCCTAGCGTCGATAGAAACAGATTCTGAATACCATGCATATAGTCTGCAGCCGGGGCAGCTGTCGCCATATGACGCATGAAGGGATGATTCGAAAGCGTCAAAGCCTGTAGCGGAGTGATCGATGTTGTCCGTAACGGAACACTTACACTCGGATCTGGGGCATCGAAGACCTCGAAAAACGGAATCGGAACGCTTCGAACCATGAAGCGATAAATACTGCGACGGAAGTTTCTCTCATCCACCCAAGGAGCAACATCATCGACGCGGTACTCCGGAGAATGGTCATCCCGGAAGCCAAACAGATCATAGCTGATTTGCTCCTGAGTGGACCCACTCAGCTTCCCAGCAGATGCCAGAACAGCATCCCGAATTTCCTCTGCGTGCAAGCGCCGGGG
>CAIRTT010000284.1 GCA_903881535.1 uncultured Armatimonadota bacterium | reverse complement strand
TTCTAAGCAGCTGACTTGGCTGCTTGAAGACACTCTTGGGCTTAATATCCTGAACGTTGTCCATCACGTGGCCATTTGTCGTAATGATGTCTAAGAGCCCATCGTTGTCGATGTCGACCATCCGCAAGCCAAAAGTCACCAGCGAGCGCGTCGGGAAGGCGGTATTGGATGGCACACTGACATCCGAGAACAAGTCAGGGCCATCGCTGTGGTAAAGGGACATCGGCTCCGTCTCGAATGTCGCCACAGCGAGGTCAAACTGGCCATCATTGTCGAAATCACCCCAGTCCACACCCATCCCGCCGTGAACCTTGCCATCCATGTCGTATGCGGTTCCGGACCGCGCACCCACATTTGCAATCTTTAGTGGCTTCGTGCTGTCAACGGCCAGGAGGTCTCCAGGGCTTTCATCGTTGGCGATAGCGATACGGACCTTGCCGTTTTGGTTGATGTCTAGCGCTGCGATACCGAGGCCGCGCCCGCTTGTTTTTATGCCCGCAGTTTTGGTGATGTCGGTAAACCGCAGTCCATTGGTGTTGCGAAATACCGCTGCCTGGAGAGGGACATATTCCCGTGGGCCGCAGGCGCCAAGCACAGTTGTGCCACTTGGGCTCCGGAAGTCACAGCGCTCACGCGTGCCTTTTTCTGGGTTGTAGGCGACATAGTTGGCGATGATGAGGTCTGATTTGCCATCCAAGTCGATGTCGGCAAACGCTGCGGATGTTCCCCACGGTTGAAGAGGGATACCACTTTGGGCGGTGACATCTTCAAAACCATTTCCTGTATTGCGCCACAAATACCCGGTTCGGTAGCCGGTGATATAGACATCCAGGTTGCCATCGTTGTCAATGTCGCCCACCGCGCACCCCTGAGGCGTGACCGTTGTGGTTGGAAGCACCGCTTTGGATGACTTGAAACCCAGCTTGCCATCGCCATTGTAGAGCGCAACGGGTGCTCCGATGACGAGGAGATCAAGGTTGCCATCATTGTTGAAATCCGCCAGCGCACAGCCATTCCCAATCGTCTGCAGTAAGGTCAGCGGGCGGTACTTGGGCATTTGAAATGTGTATGACGCGACATCCGTTTGTGCTGTGATATCCCGGAGCCAGCCCTTTGTTACTTGCTTTTCTGGTATGGCTTTTGGAGCGTTACAGCCGGCGAGCAAGGTGATAGCCAGCAGTGTTGTAAAGGCGGGCGGCGTGTAAGCGGTACGCATCATGACCTGTTGTTAGCCTTTCCCCGTCGTAGTTCCTTGCGCGGTTGCCGGCCGGGCGAGCTCGAGCTCGATGACCGGTGATTTTAGCAAGGTTGTGGCTGTCTCAGTTTGAAATTCACTGCCTTCAAAGTGCACCCAATCTTTGTGGCTGGTTGCAACAGCTTTTGAGCGTAGAGCGATTTCACGTCCCGTCTTGAGCATCAGGGTGATGGCCATGTGCCCAACTTTGAACTTGTCTTCATTGTTGGCGCAGCGGACAACGATGGACCACTTTCGTGGAATGGGGGCGTTTCCCGTTATCGGAATGGCGAATGTCGCAGGCGTCCATTGATCACCGCATGCGGACAAGTTGCCGATATGTGTTTCATTCACAAAAATGCGTTTTGCGCCGTAGCCAGCATTGACGCCAAATGCATCCAGCGTTAGCTTAATGCCTGTGACTTGCGCTAGCTCTGTGTCCGATGCCTCGACGGGAATAGCAGGTTTTGCATCAACGGTGTGCTCATCGAAGACTGGCGTTGCCTCGCGAAGAACTCCCGGGAATGTCTTTGGCGACAGCTTGATTTGTGTATCATCTCCAAATGGACGTTCAGCGATAATATGCGCCTCGCAGCGCGTAGCGGTTTCTGATCCAAGTATGCTGACCGTAAACTCTTTGCCGGTCTGCGCGGTGATGTCGAAGCCTGCCATCTCCCACATCCGGGCCGTTTTGGATGGCATCCCATCGATTGCATAGCCCGCAAACTGATTGAGAGCACCTTGTGTTTTTCGGGTTGGCTCTACAGCTTTTCCATTGATCTTGATGACTGGCAAATGCGGATACCCGATGACCATCAGCTCACGTTGACCGGTTGCGAACGGCGCGAGGCTTATGGTCTTGATGTTAGGGCTTCGGTTATCGCTGACACGCACGATGGGAGCCATTTTGACCATCGGGCCGCGGGCAGCTCCGGGGCGCAGCTCGATCGCGATGGTCTCGTAAGCCGGAATCGTGACCGTGCACGCATCGCCACCCGTGAAGCCAAATGGTAGCTCCATTGTGTATGGATAGACGGTGCATCCACTCCACGGCTGGCCGAGTTTACCCGTGAACAGCGTTGTGGAATCGAGCTTGAAGGTGATGGTCTTGGTTGTCGGAGCCGGGTTCCGAATGATTAGCGATCCCGTTTTGCCATTTTCCGCAAAGCCGACAAATCCGTAGGGCGCACCTTCATCCGGACGGCCACCGATATAAACCGTGTTGATAAGGTCAGCGCGGCGGCTATCGGCCCATTTGTGGATGGCAATCAG
>CAIRTT010000283.1 GCA_903881535.1 uncultured Armatimonadota bacterium | reverse complement strand
GGATTTCCAAGAGGAGGACATCCCCCGCGCTTAGTGCGACATCAATGGGTTTGCCACTTGGAGCCGAAATATTGGCTGCCCCACTATCCGGGACGCGTGCTGTTCCAAGCTGCTCCATGCCATTTGGGCGTGGCTCACCCGCTTGCGTTGCCAGCTGGCGTTCAAGCTGTTGCAGCTCAGTTTCCCGGGCGGTCTGCTGGGTGGTGGATGTCAAAGGGACCAAGAACTTAGGCTGTTGAAACGGCTCACACCCGGGATAGGCAAAGCGCGTGCTTTGGAAAATGCCGTAGAGGGCGTAGTAGTCACGCTGCGGGATGGGATCAAATTTGTGGTCATGGCAGCGCGCGCAGGCAAGGGAAAGTCCGAGTGTGGCCTTGCTTGTGGTGTCGATAACATCCTCGTAGGTGAGGTGCATATCGGCATCGATGTCGTGTCCAAACCGCCGTGCGCCAGCGAGAAAACCGGTCGCGATACGGGAATCGCGTGCGGCATCCCCCGTGAGCTGCTCCGCCATTAAGTCCCCAGCAAGCTGATGCTCGAGAAACGTGGTGTATGGCAGGTTGCGATTGAAGGCATCGATGACCCAGTTCCGGTACTTCCACATATGCGGGAGTGGATGATCGGAGTTTTCTCCGGCTGTGTCTGCATAGTGGACGATATCGAGCCAGAGGCGGCCCCATTTTTCGCCGTAGTGTGGACTTTTGAGGAGGCGGTCGATGACGCGTTCCCAGGCACCGGGACGTTTGTCGGCGAGAAAGGCATCCACTTCCTGCGGCGTTGGTGGCAGACCGGTCAGATCATAGGTTGCGCGTCGGATGAGAGTGAGGCGGTCGGCTATTCCGGATGCGTTGATTTTCGTCGTTGCGAGACGTTGGTTGATAAAGGCATCGATAGGATTGACCGATGGACTTTTGCCGACTTTTGGTACGGGTGGGCGCTTCGGAGGCAGGAAGGCCCAGTGATGTTTTGAATCCGATGCCACGGACTTTGACGCATTTGCTTTCGGCCACGGAGCGCCACTGTCCAGCCACCCCATGATGTCGGCTTTCACATTTGCGCTGAGCGCACCGGATGGTGGCATTTGGATGGCATTTCCCGGTGTGAGAGCTGCTTTGATGCGCTTGATGTCCGATGTTTGTGGCTCGATATCGAGGCGGAGGCCGCCTTTTTGCTGGGATGCTCCGTGACACGGGATGCATTCCCGGATAAGAACGGGGCGGATTTTGGCTTCAAACGTGGATGTGTCAACGCGTGCAGGTGTGCCCTGCGGCGCGGCGGCCGCGGCTGTGAGTAACAGCGCCGGGAGAATGCCGGCAACGAGTGGATGCGTTTTCTGCACAGGTCATTTCCCTCAGGGACGACATCGTCCGCAGTGATGGTGATGGGCTGATTCGAGTTTACCGCAGCACACTCATTTCGCTGATGGTCTTCCATTCCCTTAGGTAAATGGTCAGATGCATACATCACGAAAAGGGCTACTCAAGGTTTGAATCACCTGATAGCATGGGTATTATTATCCAGCAGGTCTAATGTTGTGATTGCTTCACAAAAGTGGTGGTCCTTCCGGGCTAGTCAGCATCCGACTTTCGCCACGGCCCCATTCTCGAGTCGCCGTTGGACCTAGTTGGACGGTGTGTTGGAAGTTGTACTCGCGATCCCGGTTTTGGTGCATCTGCACAAGCCGAATTACACGAAAAGGAATCAACGATGATTAATATAGCGGTTATCGCATGCGCGACACTCTTACAGGGAACGAGCAGCGTAGAAAGCAACACGTTTTCCGCAGAAAAACTCTTCACTTTGGCGAACTATAATCTGCCCGCCACCGCAATCCAGTTGAATTCAGGCGAAGTTACTGTTCATGGTAAGGCGCAAATCAATCTGGTGCGCCCTGACGGTTACAAGGTGTACTTCGTCGATACAACTGCTCCTGGCAAAGTATTCAATGCCACCTTTACATTCGAAAAGGGCTACAGTGAAGGATACGTGGGATACGTAAACCAGTCCGTGCCCGTAACCGTGACAGGAAAGTTCATCACTGCAAAGAATGGTTACCTCGAGTTTGTAGGCACAAACCTCAAGTGGGATCGCAACACATTTGACGCAGATGAGCTCTTCACTTTGGCAAATTCTAATTTGGCCGACACCGCCACGCAGTTGAATTCAGGCGAAGTGACCGTTCATGGTAAGGCGCAAATCTATTTGGTTCGCCCTGACGGTTACAGGGTGTATTTTGTCGACACAACTGCTCCAGGCAGAGTATTCACTACCATCTTCACTTTCGAAAAGGGCTACAGCGACGGGTACGTGGGATACCTGAACCAGTCCATGCCCGTAACCGTAAAAGGTAAGTTCGTTACTGCCAAGAATGGCTACCTTGAGTTTGTAGGCACGAGCCTCAAGCAATAGTGATTGGCCCAAATCATAAAGGAGGGACTTAGATAAGCCCCTCCTTTTATTTACGAAACTAGTGAAACCTGTGTGGGGAAGCACATCCAGAGTGCTTATGGCGCAGTACTTTGTGCACTTGCTTCTCACAACGTTCATTTGATTCAACGTTCGTATGAGTGACCAAGCTGCCAATACCAAAGCTCCTATGGTAGCACTCACTTCTCCTCTAGCTATGTCGCCGTTTGGCAACCTTCCAAGCTAGCCGCTGCCCCTACCAAGGGCACTTCTCCCCCAAAAACGGTTGATCTCTAGTGACTCGTTTTGATAACCCTAATATCATTGGAAGGTCTTCCATTCCCGCCGCAAAATGCTGTACATCGGGGTGTCGATAAAGCGGCCATCCTTCTGCACACAGTCACGAATCGTGCCTTCGTACTGCATCCCAGACTTCTGCATCACGCGGCCACTCGCCGGGTTCTCCGCAAAGTGATGGGCAAAGATACGGTTCAGTCCGCGCTCGGAAAAGCCCCAATCAATGATTGCTTTAGTGGCTTCCGTTGCGTAGCCATTCCCCCAATGTTGATAGCCAATCCAGTAGCCAATCTCGGCGCGTAAGTGGATGCGTTTCTCGATCAATGTGATCGCACCGATGAGCTCTCCCGTAGCTGTTAGCGTGATGGCAAAGGTTGTGTGATTGCGCTCTTCCTCCGCAGGATGTCCGGCTATCCAGCCAGCTGCGCCATCCGCTGGGTAGGGATGCGGCACGGCTAGTGTCGTCTTTGCGACCTCATAATCGGAGACCAAGCGGGTTACATCATCGGCATCGTCGAGGGTAAAGCCGCGCAGCGTCAATCGTTTTGTCGTGATGTCAGATGCCATGCACCAGTAAACCAAACTCTGACAGTGTCGGCACCCATGCAGGATTCTGTCATCAAAAATCCGAACGGCTGTCTATGGCATTCAAACCCAGTGTTCTTTGTGTTGTTGTCTCGACGCTGATCGGCACTGCACTGCCGATTAATGCCCTTAGCACTAAACCTCAAGAGCAAGCCAAACCAGAGAGCAAAACGAATCGCTACAACGTGCTGTTTATCGCCGTGGATGACCTCCGACCCGAGCTTGGCTGCTACGGCGTAAAGGATGCTCAGTCACCCAACATCGATGCCTTTGCGAAAACAGCCATCACCTTCCGGCGGCACTACGCTGCGGTTGCGACGTGTGGCGCGAGCCGGTATGCGCTGCTGACAGGTCGTTCACCTGGATCAACAGGCGTTACGCAGAGCAATGAAGCGATGTATCAAGGTGGGTCGGCATTCAAGCAGGCATCGCTTCCAGGCGCGCAGACCATGCCGGAATTGTTTCGGCGCAGCGGCTACGAAACGGTTTGCATCGGGAAGATTTCGCATACTCCAGATGGTCGTGTCTATGGCTACGATGGCTCGGGGGATGGCCACGCAGAGCTCCCGAATGCTTGGGATCGCCTCTCGACACCCTTTGGAGAGTGGCAACGTGGCTGGGGAGTGTTTTTCGGCTATCCCGGTGGGCGCCACCGCGAAGATGGCAAAGGCAATAACGCGATTCTTGATTTCACCGCCACAAGAGACGATGAGCTTCCGGATGCTCAGCTCGCAAGGGCTGGTATGGATGAGATTAGGAACCTAACAAAGGCATCCAAGCCGTGGTTTATGGGGGTTGGATTTTATAAGCCGCACCTTCCATTTACGGGGACAAAGTCCGACTGGGATGCGATTAAGCCGACGCGTGTCATTAGCGATGTAAGCGGTGCGAAACCGAGCGGCCCTTATTGGCATGAGAGTGGTGAGTTTTACAAGTATCAAATGCCTTGGGAGAAGACGCGTCCATTGTCGGCTGCTGCAACCGTGGATGCCCGCCGGGCTTATCTTGCGAGTATTCGCTACGTCGACCGCCAAATCGGCAAAGTGCTGGGAGCACTAAAAGCATCCGGTCAGGATAAAAACACGATTGTTGTACTCTGGGGCGATCATGGCTGGCATCTTGGTGAGCAGCAGATTTGGGGCAAGCACAGCGTTTACGAGCGTGCGATGAACAGCACGCTGATGGTGCGTATCCCACAGATGCCTACTGCTGGCAAGCGTT
>CAIRTT010000282.1 GCA_903881535.1 uncultured Armatimonadota bacterium | reverse complement strand
TTGTTTCCAGCCTTTTCGCCATGCTTCAACGAATGAATTAGGTAGATAACAGGAAGCAAGAATCCAACTCCGAGAACAAACGCGCCACCGGTAGACATCACGTGCCACAGCTGAAACTCTGGTGGGTAGAAGTGATACCGACGCGGCATCCCGAGGTAACCAACCACAAACTGAGGAAGGAACGTAAGGTTGAATCCGAGGAACACCAGAACTGCGCTGACCTTACCCCAGACTTCGTTGTACATACGTCCCGTCATCTTGGGCCACCAGAAGTGCAATCCAGCGAGGAAGCCCATCGCAGTACCGCCAACCATGACGTAGTGGAAGTGAGCAACCACAAAATACGTCGCCGTTAGGTGGATGTCGGTTGCCAGCGACGATAGATACAGTCCAGTCAATCCACCAATGGTGAACAGACCAAGGAAGCCGAACGCGTACAACATATGGCTCGTTAGTTCAACGGATCCCTTGTACATCGTCGTTGCCCAGTTGAAGATTTTCACTGCAGAAGGGACTGCGACCAGGAAGCTGAGGACTGAGAACACAAGGCCAAGATACATCGACTGCGACGATGCAAACATGTGGTGGCCCCATACGATAAAGCCAAACACTGCAATCGCCATCGTCGAGAATGCAACGAATTCGTAGCCAAAGATACGTTTCTTGCTATTCGCTGCAATCACCTCATTGATTACACCCATTGCAGGGAGAACCATGATGTAGACCGCAGGGTGTGAGTAGAACCAGAAAAGGTGCTGGAAGAGAACTGGATCTCCACCGATTTCGGGCGAGAAGATTCCGAAGCCAAGTGTCCGCTCTACAACAACCAGTGCCAGCGTAATCGCTACCACCGGTGTTCCAAGCATGATGATTACACTGGTCGCATACATCGCCCATGCAAACAAAGGCATCTTGAACCAAGTCATGCCCGGTGCACGCATTTTGTGGATCGTCACGATGAAGTTCAGACCCGTAAAGATGGATGAGAATCCCGCGACAAACGCCGCCATAATCGTGAGCGCCACATTCGAGTTGGAATAAACACTCGAATAGGGCGTATAGAACGTCCATCCCGTGTCGACACCGCCACCGATGATAGCAGCAAGCCCCATCACCAATGCCGCGCTATAAACATAGAACGACAAAAGATTCAAGCGCGGAAACGCCAAGTCCCGTGCGCCAAGCATCAATGGCAATATGAAGTTCCCCAAAACTGCCGGCACCGCCGGAATAAGGAAGAAGAAAATCATAATCACGCCGTGGGCTGTAAACACCTTGTTATAGGCATCGTTCGTCAAGAACTGACCCTTAGGAACGGTAAGCTCCACACGAATCATTCCAGCAGCGAGACCGCCAAGAAGAAAAGCGACCGAAACCGCCACAAGGTACATAATCGCAATGCGCTTGTGGTCGACCGTAAACAGCCACGACTTAATCGTATTCGTAGCGTTCAGGTAGTTCAATGGCTCCTTGACCTTGTCGTGGGATTTAGCCACGTCCTTCAAAGTTGCCGTACTCATTGGTATTGCTCTCCTCCATACATGTAGCGCCACTGCTGCGAGTTGGTATTAGCCGCAGGAGCAACACTATCGGGACGACCACCCTCTAGTGGTTTTCCGGAACCGATTTCCTTGATATACGCAATCAAGGCAATAACTTCAGACTCAGACAAAGACCCGCGATAAGCAGGCATCGAGCCGGTTGAATTTGCTAGCCGAACATCATTTGGGTTGAGGATGGCGGACCGGATGTAACCTTCATCCGCGACAACCTTAGAGCCATCTGACAGCTGGCGCAGTGACTTATACAGACCAACCAAGCTCCCACCTTTAGAAGAACCCTTAGGTCCATCTACGTGACAGGAAGCGCACTGATACTTTCGAAACAGCGTCCCACCAGTCTGCGCAAGAGATAAGTCTCCATTTGGAGTTGAAATCCCACCAGGGTAGAACGGACGACCTCCGCCTCCGGCTTGCCATTTCTCAAAGTCTTCACGGCTCTGAACGACAACCCATCCACCCATTTCGGAGTGCTGTGTCCCACAATACACATTGCAGTAAGCACGGTACTTTCCGATGCGCGTCGGCGTAAACCACATACTCGTGTAGCGGCCTGGTTCGACGTGACGTTGAATACGGAATTCGGGCACATAAAAAGCGTGGATAACATCCTGTGAGATCATCGAAAGCTTCACTGGGTTGTTAACCGGCACATGGATTTCGTTGTTTTCACGTGTGCCATCCGAATGCTGTGCATGCCACATCCACTGCTTGCCAATGACAAAAACTTCACGGGCATTCTTCGGCGGCGTATAAACATCAGCAAACAGCCGCGAAGACCAGGTGAAAACGCCAAGACCAAGCACCAAAGCAGGCAATGTCCAAGTCATCTCCAACAACGTGTTATGCGTCGTTGGATTAGACCGATCTACATTCGTGCCCTTCCGGTACCTCACTGCAAGAAAAGCAATCAATGCCATTACGATGATGGTAAACACCACCGTCAAAGCATTCATCACCCAGAACAGCTTATCAACTTCACCTGCATACTCAGACGCAGCAATAGGTGCTAACTGCAACTCGTTCATTCGTTATTCCCCGTGCCAGACCCAGCAGTCAAGCGGGACTTCCTCTCCTTACGCAGCGACTGAATCATAAATGTACCCAGTAACAATGCGGTCCCCGTACCCAATACCTTCAACAATGTGACAACACGCAACCCATATACATTTCGAGCCGGGTCGTAGTGATAACACATCAACAGAAACTGATCTGCAATCGTGCCAATCCTACCTTCCGCAGCTTCTGTCAAGGCAAGATATACATCCTTGCCTGGATACACAACCCCGAACAAATATCTTGAAACCTTGCCCGTTGGGGTAAGGACCATCGTTACACTTGGATGAGCGTACTGATCGGTTCTCTGGTCATACACATAAATGTAACCGAGCGAATCGGCCAGCCGTCGTATTTCAGTCTCATTCCCGGTCAGAAAATGCCAGCCATCCGCAGCACCCGCTATTCCAAGCTCACTCATGTAACGCTTCTTGGAAGCCAATGCAACCGCCGCATCTTCTTTAGGATTAATGCTAACGATTACAATCTCAAAGTCCCTACCAACCTGCCACTTCAGTGCAGGATCGTGGAGGCTTTCCACCAATCCATGCAGCATATTCGCGCAGGTGTTCTTACAGGAGTAAAACGGCATCACCAGCCAAACTGGTTTCTTGCCGAAGTACTTGCCGATGCTAACCGGCTGTCCTGATTCATCCGTGAACTGCGCATCAAGCGGAACTTGGTTTTCCAAGCGTTGCTTCACAGTTACATCACGTGCTGCATTGATACCCGTCGAAAATGTCGGACGCCCGCCAGACTGAGGCCCTACACTCACTCCCTGTGACCATGCATTCACAGAGGTCAAGCCCATACAAACAAGAACCCCGAACCAGCGACGAAAATCTGTCACTTAATGCCCTTGATGTCCTTCACTATCACTTTTCGGATGTTCTTCAGAGCCATGCCCAGATTGCCCAGCCTGCTTACCGGATCTGCTTCCAGGATATTGAGTCTTGAATGCGCTCTCTGGCTCGTTCTCCGCAACACCTGAAATGCCTTGCTTTGCAACTACATCGATAGCAGACTCGATACGCTTACCGTACGGAGCTTCCGCCTCCTTGAAGAGGTTCATCTCTTCTTTAGGATTCGTTTGCAGCTGCGGATGTGCGGGAAGTTTTCGCTCAACCGACCATCCAGGCACATTTACATCACTCGCATACTTCGGCGCAGTAAAGTTTAAGAACCACATCATCGCAGCACTCGAACCTACAAACAGTCCAACCAATCCACCAAAGGCAAGGACAAGTGGCGCAAGCTTTACATCCGAATGTTCATAACCGACGACAAACCCCTTGTTCTTGGAATCTGACTTAAGCATGACTCGATGCCTCCCACTGTTGTTTAGCTTCGATCAACCGCGGATCGTAGCTAGGAATAAGTGCTACCTTGCGTGCATTGCCACTAAAGACGTACACCCATACTCCACCAACACCGAGCACTGCACCTACGGCTCCGAGGATAACCGGTACCGCGATACCACCGCTGAAGTTCACCATGAACGGAACAATCTGCCAGAACAGGTCAACAATGCGGACGACCGCAATCCAGCCAGCAACAAACCGGAGAATCGATGGTGTGCGCTTAGTTTTACCCGAAATCAACAGTAGGAATGGAATAACAAACTGGCAAACAACCAGCGCAGAACCGAGATAAACCATCGGACCTTCAAACCGCTGAACGAAGAAGATGTTCTCTTCAGGAAGGTTACCGGACCAGATGATTAGGAACTGCGACAGCGTGAAGTACCCATATACCATCGTGAAACCGAGCATCAGGTTGCCAAGGTCTTTTGTCAGCTGCGGCTGAATGACACCGCTATAAGGGACCTTTGTTCGAAGCGACAGGAGAATGAACGATCCGACTGCAATCGAAAACAGCAGGCTTGTGGCCATGTGCCATGCGCCATAAAGCGAAGATAACCACATCGGGTCGAGGGACATCACCCAGTCTGTCATTGCGAAAGTCAATAACACGACGTGAAGAACACCGCCTGGAGCCGCAAACGTCGTACGCTTAGCAGCGAACGCTTCATCGCGGTTGTCATCCTGCTTGAGCGAAAGCTTCGTCAAGTAGTTAGTTCCGATGATCCAGTAGGCAAAGTAAATCGCACTCCGGATTGTCCATCCAGTAGGTGAAAACCACATCTGTTTGTTCGGGTGAAGATGGTGGTACACATCATGATTTGCCCATGGATATACCTGACCATTCCATGCGGCCCATACGAGGGGCAGGAAGAACACCGCTAACAAAGGCAATGTTTTCGCGCATGCTTCTGCGACACGCAAAATGGACAAACTCCACTGTGCACGAATCGTGTGGTGTAGGAAGATTAGTGTTGTACTACCAATCGCCAAGCTGAACCAGACCATGAATCCGTACAGATAGGATGACCAAAAAATCTTCTTACCGGGGTCTGCATCCATTTGAAAGCAGATTCCGAGCAAGATTGCTCCTACGAAGGCCGCAGGAAGAGCAAGTGCTTGTAGCCGCTTAAGTGATGAGACTGCACTGGAGGCTTCTGCGCTCAATTGTGTTCTCCTTCGGTTGCATGACCCGATTCTTTTCCAGAAGCTGAGTGCCCAGCATCGTGCTTTTCAGGAGCATCTCCATGCATGGAATCATTTAAGTTGGATGGCATCGGAAGCTTTCCAGCCGTACGTAGTGCCCCGATGTAAGCAACAACCGCCCAGCGGTCATCAACATCAGGAATACGGGACGAGTAGCTGTACATCGCACCCTTACCGTTTGCAATGACATCGTAGAACTGACCAGATTTGTACGTACCATATTTAGGAATCAACAAATTAGCAGGCAGTTTTTGCCAATAACCCATTCCACGCAAGGCTACAAACCCATTGCCATCACCTGCAACACCGTGACACGGCTGGCAGTAAATGTTGTAACGTTCCTGGCCACGCTTGAGCATCGATGTAGCACCACCGAATGCTTTGACACTAGCCGCAGGAATCGTTGGGGCAAATGCCTTGCCAGACTTACCTGTCGTTCGCTCGTCTGGAGCTACGTAGCCGTTAAACGAGACTGTGCCTGCAACATTAGGTCGAGACCCTTGCATGTCACTATAAAAGTCGGATGCCGATTCTGAGTTAACACGTGGTTGAACCCATTGGTCGACGTGACATCCAGCGACTAACATCGTGACCGCGGCGGATGCCGCGACAGCTGTACCCTTTTTCAAGCTGGTACCTCCGATACATCGAGCGCACCAAGCCCTTGAAGGAACTCTGTGACCGATGCTTCATCAAACTTAGGATCCCTGGTCTCAATACACAGGAAGAAACGATCCTGACTTGCACGATCAAAATTCTTCGCATTGAACATCGGGTTGTACGGCTTCGGCAAACCGTTCAAAGCAAACTGAGACACAAATGTCGTCAGACCCGTTACCAAAACGGTTGCTTCAAAGGTAATCGGGATAAATTGCGGCCATGTAAAGAGCGGCTTCCCTCCGACGTTCATCGGGTAGTCGATCAATGCAATCCAAGTCTGGAATCCCAAACCAAGACAACACCCTGTGATGCCACCGAAAAACGCCATCCATGGAATACGGATGTCTTCGAAGTGCATCGCTTCAGCCAATCCGTGGACTGGCATCGGCGAATACGCATCAAACTTCCGATATCCGGCTACACGCGTTTTGGCTGCAGCTTCCACAAGGACATCCGGATCATCAAATTCAGCAACTATGCCAAAGAGCTTCGGAGATTCATCAGCAACATGTGCCATTAGTGCGCCTCCTCTGAATTCTCATGGCCATCATGGCCATGTCCAAACTGATGGTGGTTCTTCATGAGAAGATCACGCATTTCGAAAATGTTGATGATTGGTAGTACCTTGATGAACATGAACAAGAGGAATACAAAGAATCCCATCGTTCCAATAAACAAGGCCCAGTCCCACTCGGTTGGTGCGTAATATCCCCAGGAACTTGTAAGGAAGTCTCTTGTGAGCGACATCGGGATAATGACGAAGCGCTCAAGCCACATTCCGATTCCTACAACAATCGACAGAACGAACAAAAATGGAACATTTCGTCGCAGCTGAGGGACCCAGCAGAGCTGAGGGAAGACACCGTTACAGAAGATAAGCGCATAGTAGAACCACTTGTACGGTCCGAACAATCGGTTGTAAACAAGTGCAAGCTCATATGTGTTGCCGCTGTACCAGCCATAGAACATCTCAAGAATATAGCCGTAGAACACAATCAAACCGGTCGCAAGAAGAATCTTCGCCATCCAGTCCAAGTGCTTCTCGGTGATGAAGTCCTTGATCTGCGGATAAACACTCCGCAGCGGCAAGCCGAAGGTAAGAACCATCGCAAAACCAGCAAAGACTGCACCAGCGACGAAGTATGGAGGGAAAATTGTGGTGTGCCATCCAGGAACGATACCGACAGCAAAGTCGAAGGAGACGATGGTGTGTACCGAGAGAACCAGTGGCGCAGAAATTCCAGCTAGGATGTTGTAGGCTTGCTCGTAACGAAACCAGTGCTTGGCGCTACCAATCCATCCCATGCTGGCTAGGCCGTAGATACTCTTCACAA
>CAIRTT010000281.1 GCA_903881535.1 uncultured Armatimonadota bacterium | reverse complement strand
CTCAGGGGATGAGTCAGCATTGGCAATCTTCGAGTTTGAAAACGGAACGCGCTTTTCATACCGTGGATCATGGGCTGCGGAAGGACATCAAACCGAATGGGAGGCCTGTTGGCGGGCGATATGTCCTCGAGGCACCGTTACTTGGGATGGTATGGGCAACGTTATTGTCGACAAAGTTGTGGGCGATAGCGGGTTTGTTCGAGGGACAGTCAAATTGGCTTGGGACATAGACGAGGTCCCGTTTGTAGGTATCGCCGGTAGTCTGAATGACTTTCTTAATGCACTTGAACAGGGGACCGAGCCGATGGGGCTTTGTACCGACAACATCTGGTCGCTCGCGATGGTACTCTATGCGGTTGAATCATCCCGTTTGGGGCAAAAGGTTGAAATAGCGATATGAGTGCATTCCGGAATGCGATTGTGTTTGGAGCAAGCACTGGTATTGGGGCTGAGCTTGTGCGTAACCTCGCCAAGTCAGGCGTCAAAGTAGCCGCGATTGCACGTCGTAAGTCACTGCTTGACAAGCTCGCCGAAGAGTTCCCAGACTCTGTACTACCCGTGGTACTAGATGTCACTGCTTCATCCGATGCATCCCAAGTGCTCTCCGACATCTGTGAACGGTTAGGTGGCTGTGACCTCTACATCTATTGTGCGGGGATCATGCCACGTGTGGGTAAGGATGAGTATCCGACAACATCTGATTTGGAATCGATAGATGTCAACTTTACATCCGCTGTCCGCTGGTTGAATGCCGTTGCGCTACGCTGTCAATCCCTAAAAACTGGAACGATTGTCGGAATTTCATCTGTGGCGGGTGACCGTGGACGACGCGGTGGACCGGTCTATGCTGCAACAAAAGCGGGCTTCACGGTCTACCTAGAAGCCTTACGTAATCGCTTGGCAGTACAGGGTGTCCGCGTTGTTACCATCAAACCGGGTCCAGTAAGTACGCCTATGACCGAGGGCTTGTCAAAGCTGCCTCTCATCATCACAGCAGACAAGGCCGCTTCGTTGATTCTCGAACACGCACGGAAGGGAACTGCAGTTGCCTACGTGCCTGGTGTTTGGAAAATACTGATGGCTATCATTCGATCGATACCGCAAGTTGTGTTCCAGCGGTTGGACATCTAAATGGATGTTCATCGCTACGATGCATCCCGGCTAGAAACGATAGAAGCGTGGGGACGTAATAAGGCCGCTGCAGGTTATGTGTTTCGTCCATCTACCGTCGATGGTGTTCGGGATGTCCTCTCGTTTGCTCGACACAATACCTGCAGAGTTGTGCTCCGTGGAGCTGGTCGGTCCTACGGGGATGCGAGTTTAGGATCTGAGCAACTCATACTTGATGTGACACGCCTGAATCGCGTTCTCAACTGGAATCCTGATACGGGTGTTATGGAATGTGAAGCTGGCGTCACCATTGAGCAGCTGTGGAAATACTGTATCGGTGATGGCTGGTGGCCCCCTGTGGTGTCTGGGACGATGGCTCCCACGCTCGCTGGTGCCCTTGGAATGAATATCCACGGAAAGAACAATTTCAAAGTCGGGACAATCGGTGAGCACGTTACTGAGCTCGATGTCATCATTGCCGATGGTCAGTGTCTAACATGCTCGCCAACGGTATATTCCGAGATGTTTCACGCAGTGATCGGTGGATTCGGTTCGCTTGGAGTGATCACGCGGGTTGTCCTGCAAATGAAGCGTGTGTATTCGGGCAAACTTCTCGTCGACCCCATATACGCCAAGAACATCGACCATATGTTCACGATCTTTGAGCAACGGATCCCGGATGCCGATTATCTGGTCGGTTGGATTGATGCGTTTGCATCGGGAGATAGTCTCGGCCGCGGGCAAGTGCATCAGGCAAACTACGTCTCAAGTACAAAGCCTACGCAATCCCTTCGGGTTCAAGCGCAGGACCTGCCCGATAACATCTTCGGTATCATCCCAAAATCCATCCTCTGGCGCTTTATGAAGCCATTTGTCAACGACACTGGCATGAAGCTAATCAACTGGGCGAAAGCGACGGCATCCCGTCTAAAGGATGGCGTTGTTCATGAGGAATCCCATGCGGGATTCGCCTTTCTCCTCGATTATGTGCCTAACTGGAAGCTGGCATATGGTGATGAAGGCCTCATTCAGTATCAAGCCTTTGTTCCTGCAGGCAGCGCCAAGCAGAGCTTCAAGACGATTCTAGAGCGCTGCCAAAATGCTGGACTTGTCCCGTATCTTGCAGTGTTCAAGCAACATCGGATGGATCCATTTCTGATGACCCATGCAGTAGATGGTTTTTCACTGGCACTCGATTTTCGGTTGACTGCAGCAAATCGCAAGCGTGTTTGGGCACTTGCGGCGGAGCTGGATGCACTCCTCTTATCAAGTGGCGGCAGGTTTTACTTCGCTAAAGACGCTACGCTGAGTGCAGACCGAATCAGTGATTACTTGGGTGAAGCCCGCGTGCAACAATTCCTCGCACTCAAGCGTGCTGTAGACCCTTCGGGAATCTTCCGGACAGATTTGTTTGAACGTATCTTTGGAGATGCTTGGAGCAGATCAGGCGGGGCGTAACCCAGCATCGGTGAGTGCATCCCGGCATATCTGGCGTAGGCGCGGTGTAAGTGTCGCTGGTCGCTGTCCGGGGTTTGTTTTAAGGATAATGCGAAGTGCGACCCGCGTTGCATCCGCGGAATGTATTCCATCAACCCGCGCCATTTCGGGAAGCCCGGTCGTGACAGACCATTCAAGTAATGCGGGTTCAAGTGCTGAGATTGCCTGGTTGATGTTGGTATCTGGGGCAACGCCTATATCAATCGTCGCTGACAGGGGACCCCGGGAATGGTTGCAAACCTGAATAACATCCCCATTACTAAGTGTGTGAAGCCGACCATCATCATCGCGAACACGCGTGATTCGAAGTGCTAGATCCTCAACCGTACCCGTAACGGTACCAATCGTTACATAATCTCCAACGGCATATTGGTCCTCGATGAGGAGGAAAAAACCAGTGATGACATCTTTGATCAGCTTTTGTGCGCCGAATCCGAATGCCAGTCCGGCAACGCTTGCGGTCCCGAGAATGCCTGCAATGTTAATACCTACCAAAGATAGTAGAGCAACCAGCGCCACGAAGAACAAAATCATGTCCGATGCGCTTGCCATTGTGCCCATCAGCGTTTGGATACGTGCTTGGTTTCTCGATTCCGTGGATGTGTGCCGTGCAAGTAACGTTGAGATGGTTTTCTCAATAAGGCGCCGCAGCATCACACGAGCAATAAAGTAAATCAGCAAAACGATTACGGCTTCTACACACCGTTCAATCACTCTGATATTCGGATGGGATGAAAGCCCAAGGGCTGCCATGAGTTCATCGACCAACGAGTTTGTGGGCAGCGCAGCGGGTTGTTGTTTAGGAGGCATCGGCAGAAGTCCCGTTGGATTCGGCATCACCAGAAAGAGTCGTTGAAACGCGTACCCGTCGTACACGCCGCCCGGTGACTTCGATTACTGTAAATGTATACCCACCAAACGGAACGGTTGTTCCTGGTTTGATGATCGCTTGTGATGCATTGGCAAGAATCCAACCACCAACTGTCTCGATGTCTTCATCGTTTTCGGGCATTGCGATTTCAAAGTGTCTTGTGAGCTTCACCAGTGTCATTCGGGCATCGACAATGACTGCCTGGTTGTCCCGCACGAGCTCTGGGAGGTCGGTTTCAAACTCATCCTGAATGTCTCCGACAATCTCCTCAACAATGTCCTCAATCGTGACAATGCCGGCCGTGCCGCCATATTCATCAACGACGACGGACATGTGCGTTCGCATCCGCTGCATTGTTCGTAGCAGGGCCTCTGTAGACTTCGTTTCTGGAACTCTGAGGACAGTGCGAAGTGCTGGGGTGATGTCGTCGCCAGTTAGCTTGACTATCTCTTTGACATGGATGATGCCGATAACGTCATCGGGATTGCCATTTCGGATGACTGGGAAGCGGGTGTGCCCGGATGCTGAAACTTGTCTGACGATGTCAGGGAGTGTGTGGGCAGAATCGACAAATGTAACATCGGGGCGTGGAATCATCACATCTTTGGCTTGCGAATGTGAAAAGTCGAGAACGCGGGTTGCTAGGTTCCATTCGGATTCCTGGATGGTGCCGCTGTTTCTGCTGGCAGTGAGCATAAGGCGAAGCTCATCGGCGGAGAGGGAGTCCCCGTGACCGTGGTCATCGGTTTGCTTTATGCCAAACGGCCTTAGAACCAAGCCGGCGATTGCATTCATCAAGATGATCAGGGGACGGAATAATTTGGTGAAAATGGTAAGTGGAAGGATGAGTGCAAGCGTTACTTTTTCCGCTTGCTTAATGGCGAGCGTTTTCGGTGCCATCTCGCCAATAATCACTTCGAGCATCATCACGAGTGTCAACGCAACACCGCTTGTGAACGTATGCCGGATGCTTGCGGGGACACGGCCAAACATTGGGTGCAGGAGACTTTCTACTGCAGTCTCTCCGATATTACCCAGGACGAGGGTACACACTGTGATGCCGAGCTGCGTCGCAGATAGGTAGTCGTTGATATGTGCAAGAGCGCGTACTGCACGCGCAGCATTTTGATTTCCTGCCTGAGCAAGCTCGCTAAGCCTTGTTGATCTGACCTTGACGAGGGCGAATTCGGCAGCAACAAAGAATCCCGTTAGGAGAACGAGAAGCAATGTCAACGCAAGTTCTACGAATTTGTAAGAATGTGGTTCCATAATTGCCGGTTTCATCCAGCAAACTCATTCTATCAAAGTGAATCACGGACGCATCTAAAGGTAGAATCTCGTGTATATGCGCTCGAATATAACCGCGATTTCATTATCCTTTTTGGCAACCGCATCGGTGGCATTTGTCGCTGTGAGCGCTCCACCTGTAAAGACAGTCGAAGCATCCGTTTCAGCTGCAAGCTATAAGCGTATCAGGGGATTCGTCGATAAGTACTGTATTGGCTGTCACGGAGCGAGTGGGGCTGCTGCCGGCATCAACCTTTCAAAGCCGACCTCCCTCGCTGCGATGCTCAATGACCGGGCAACGTGGGACAAGGTTATCGGGACGATTGAGTCGCAGGCGATGCCTCCGAAGGGCGTTCCGCACCCGGATATCGCATCGCGGACAGCAGTAGTCAATGCTCTGCAATCTGCGTTCTCTCAGGCTGACTGCAAGATCAATGATCCGGGCCGCGTAACCATGCGCCGTCTAAACAAAGTCGAATACAACAACACGGTGCGTGATCTTCTAAGGGTGACATCAACGCCAGCTGACAAGTTCCCTAGTGATGATGTCGGCTACGGCTTTGACAACATCGGGGATGTTTTATCTATCTCACCACTCCTCATGGAAAAGTACGTTGCTGCAGCGCGACAGCTATCACGAGAAGCGATTCTGGCTCCAGAGGATCGCGTAATCCCTTCGAAGCGAGTGCTGGGGAAGGACCTCAAGCCAATCGCTGGTGGTGGGATAAGTCCTTATGTTGGCGATGCCCTGATGTTTGGTACGGTATCCGATGCGGGCGTGACTATCGATGCTCCGGTTGCTGGTACGTATACGCTGAAAATCGAAGCGAGTGGACAGCAGCTGGGTGCCGAAGCCTGTCAGATGCGCATCCTTGTTAATGGCAAGGTGGTTGGTCAGGTTGAAGTCGCGAATCGTCCCAATCGGCCAAAGGTGTATACGCAGACCATTCAGATTGATGCACCAGGCAAGGTAACTATTGGCGTTGGATTTCTGAACGATGCGTTTGAAGGACCTGGCAAGGACCGAAACCTTATTGTTCATGCGGTTGAGCTTGAATATCCAGAAAATGCTGCAGCGGCAATCCCGCTTCCAGCCAGCCATAGGTTTCTAGTTCGTAAGCAGCCCGACAGTGCAACTGATGCTGCTTGGGAAGCGGCGATGTCGTACAACGTCCGGTTTTTAATGCGCCGTGCTTATCGACGTCCGGTTACGGCAGCCGAAGTCGCGCGCGTCGTAACGTTGTCTAAAACCGTCCGTACCCGAAAGCTTTCTTTCGAACGCGGTTTACAGCTTGCGTTACAGGCGGTTCTTGTTTCTCCAAACTTTTTGTATAAGGTTGAAGTAGATCCCGATCCGAACAATCCAAAAGCAACGAGAACACTGAGCCCTTACGAGCTTGCGACACGATTGTCGTACTTTATTTGGTCATCAATGCCCGATGATGCGCTTTTAGCTGTCGCAGAGAGTGGCAAGCTGGCAACGGATGCGCAGATCAATGCGCAAGTAACCCGGATGGTCAAAGATGCAAAGTCGTTGTCACTCGCGCAGAATTTTGCGGGCCAGTGGCTGAATCTCCGTAAAGCTGCGGTTGTTCAACCCGATGTTGCACGATTCCCAACGTTTAATGAGGGTCTCCGTAAGTCGATGCAGCAGGAGACTGAGCTCTACTTCGACCGCATCGTGCGGGATGACCGTCCAGTGATGGAACTGGTCAAGTCTGATTACACATTTTTGAATGAGCCTCTGGCGAAGCATTACGGAATCCCTGATGTAACAGGGGATGCGATGCGTATGGTCAAGCTTTCGCCTGGACCGCGTGGTGGTGTCCTTGGTCACGCGAGTGTGCTGATGCTGACATCCAATCCAGGGCGCACCAGCCCGGTCAAGCGCGGGAAGTGGGTTCTTGAGAACATGCTAGGAACGCCGCCGCCACTGCCTCCACCAAATGTTCCACCGCTGCCCGAAGAACAAGCAGGCGGCATCGCACGTCCAACAAGTGTACGCGCGCGTCTCGAAGAACATCGTAAAAATCCAGCATGTGCAAATTGTCATGAGCGTCTGGATGGTATGGGATTTGCGCTGGAGAACTTCGATGCGATTGGTGGATGGCGGGATTCGGATGGCGGTGTTGCAATCGATGTTACCGGTGAGCTACCGGATGGTTCGAAGTTCAAAGGTGTGAGCGGATTACAGTCGCTCTTGATTTCGCGAAAGCAGGCAGTGGTTCGTGGGATGATTGAGCGTTTGTTGACCTATGGTATTGGACGTGGCATTGAACGCTACGACCACTGCGATATGGACAAAATGACGGCAAGGGCACTTGGCAAAGGTGGGCGCTTCAGCCATCTCGTAAATGAGGTGATTCGAAGCAAAGCGTTTAGGACAAGGCGTGGAGATGCATCCGCTGGTGTTGCATCCATTACAACCGGTATGATGCCAAATGAGAGGGATTATCATGTCACAATCGATTAATCGCCGGATGGTTTTGCGCGGGTTTGGTACAGCGCTGTCGCTGCCGTTGCTCGAGGCAATGATTCCGCTAACGGCATTAGCGCAAAGTGGTAACAAAACTAAGCATCCGGTTCGAATGGCTTTTGTCTTCGTACCGAATGGTATCAACATGGATCACTGGACGCCTAAGACGGAGGGCAACCTCTCCGATGCGCTTCCTTCCGTGCTCGCGCCTCTTGCTGATTTACGTGCAAATGTGAATCTCCTGACAGGACTTACCCAGCGCAATGCGTTTCCTCTCGGTGATGGTGCCGGTGACCACGCACGTTCTGCTGCAGCATGGTTGACAGGTTGCCATCCGCGGAAGACCAGCGGTGCCAACATCCAGGTCGGTATTTCGTTCGATCAGATAATGGCAAATCGTGTTGGCGATAGGACCCGTTTCGCGAGCATCGAGATTGGATGTGAGCGTGGTGGTCTCGCGGGCGACTGCGACTCCGGTTACAGCTGTGCTTATTCAAATTCGATTTCATGGCGTTCACCAAACACGCCTGTCGCCAAGGAAGTGGACCCGCGGCTTGTGTTCGAGCGTCTCTTCCAAAATGGTGATCCGAATGAGACCCCGGTGGCGCGTGAAGCACGCATCGCCGAAAACAAGTCTATTCTCGACTTTGTCCTTGCAGATGCGAAATCACTGCACAACAAACTCGGCGTGACAGACCGTATGAAGCTTGATGAATACATGACCGGTGTACGTGAGATTGAGCGGCGCCTGACGGTAGCGGAACAAAGCAGCCAGCAAGCAGGTTTGGTGAATAAAATCTCTGGAATGCCGAGTGGGATTCCTAGCGACTATGCGGAACATGTTCGCCTCCTCGGGGACATGATGGTTCTGGCGTTCCAGACCGACATCACACGTGTCGGAACGTTTATGTTTGCCAACGAGGGCAGTAACCGGTCATACAAGATGATTGGCGTCAACGATGGCCACCATGAGCTCTCACACCATCAGCGAAACGCGGATAAGCTCGAGGGCATTCGCAAGATTAATCAGTTCCATGTGGATAATCTTGCTTACATGTTGCGCAAGATGCGGGATGTTCGTGAAGGTGACCGGACATTGTTAGACAACACGATGGTTGTGTACGGCGGTGGAATCGGCGATGGCGATCGCCATAACCATGATGACCTGCCAATTCTGGTTGCTGGTGGTGCCGCAACTGGTATCAAGTCCGGTCGGCATATTCGCTATAAGAACAACACCCCGATGACGAATCTCTTCATGACGATGGCTGATAAGGCCGGCGTGCCAGTTGAGAGCATTGGTGACAGCTCCGGGCGCCTGGAACAGCTGTTCTAAGTCCGCTGAGGGACTATAAAAGTTTGGATTCAAACCGCAGTGGAGGTTCCGCTGCAGTTTCTGCCTTGTATGCGACGCGAAAACTCCATGCGTATTCTGGCCACAGCCATCACAACCTTAAAGTGAAACAAACCGCAGTGCTTTTGGCACTGCGGTCGTTGTTTTGATAGCTCCCTGACCAGTGACTAGCTGGTGGTTGCTGTAAGCAATCCACGGCGGGTTGCTTCACGGAATGCCTGTAACCGATTGGTTACGGACAACTTTGTGTAGATGTTAGCGAGGTGGAAATCCACCGTGCGCTTGCTGACAAACAGCTCATCTGCAACTTCCTTGCTTGACTTGCCTTCGATAACCCTCTGTAAGACCTCAACCTCACGCTTGGTCAACTTGACCTGCTGACAATCGGCGTGCTCCAGATGATCCATATAAATCGTACTCATGTGCTTCGAACCTCCCGGATACTGACATTGCAAAGTCAATGCCAAACCCATTCCCGCTTATAAATAATCTATTGGGAGCCTCGTCGCTCCACGAGGCACACATGTATCTTCGTACAATTACCGGGAAGACTTTACCCCTCATTTTTACTAGGTTTGTCTGGTCGTTCGATGGGGCATCAAACATAGACATCCGACATGCGGGTTATACTAAAACCCGTGACAACTCAGGCTTGCGAGTGAGCCTCTGAACTGGTTTGGCACCAATCTAACTCTTGGAATTTAGGAGAAACGTACATGGCTGCGGGGCACGCACAGATCAAGTTCGGAACCGATGGATGGCGTGGAATCATCGCTGATGACTTCACCGTGGCAAATGTCCAGCTTGCAACGCAGGCTGTGTGTAACTGGATTACACGCAATGGTAATGCATCTGCCGGAATGGTCATCGGCTACGACTGCCGGGCACAGTCCGATGTGTTTGCCAAGTCCGTTGCACAAGTTGCCATCGGAAATGGCATCGGTGTTCAGCTCTCCAACCGGCCATGCTCATCCCCGACCGTCTCCTTTGCCGTCGAGCGCAGCAAGGCAGCCGTCGGCATCATGATCACTGCAAGCCATAATCCGCCATCGTTTAATGGACTTAAAGTCAAGGCGACCTATGGCGGAAGCGCAACCCCGGACATCATCAAACAAATTGAATCTGAGCTGGCTCTGATCACCTCCGATGACATTAAGGTCGACAAACAAGCCATCGAAACCGTCGATCTCATTGCTGATTACCTAACCCAGTGCGCAAGCCTTGTGGATTTGGACTTGATTAGGGCATCCGGGTTCCGGCCAGTTATCGATCCAATGCATGGCTCTGGTTCAGGGATGCTTACTAAAATTCTCGTGGATGCTGGTATTGACAGCATCGAAATACGCTCGGAGCGTAATCCATACTTTGGCGGTGTGAATCCTGAGCCGATTGCGAGCAATATGCAGGCGCTATTTGATGCGGTGACCGACTCTGGCCGGGATGTTGGAATCTGTCTTGATGGTGATGCAGACCGCTTTGGCGCCTGTGATTCACATGGCCGCTTTGTAGACTGTCATCGCTTGTTTGCGGTGCTCCTGAAGCATCTTACGAACTACCGTGGGCTGACCGGTGATGTTGTCCGCACGGTTTCCACAACCCGAGCGCTCGACAAGCTCTGCGCCAACCGGGGTATCCGCCTGATCGAAACACCAATTGGCTTCAAGTACATTTGTGATTTGATGCTCCAAGGGGATGTGATGATTGGCGGTGAGGAATCGGGTGGCATTGGTGTCAAGGGCCACCTCCCTGAGCGGGATGGCGTTGTGATGGGCCTGTTGATACTTGAGGCGATGGCTGCGGCTGGCAAGCGATTGGAAGACCTGATCGACGAT